>NZ_JBPQTW010000008.1:0-78387 GCF_051386535.1 Streptomyces sp. URMC 127 | reverse complement strand
GCGATACCCGGTTCCGGGCACAGGGCCCGGAACCGGGTATCGCGGGAGCTCCGGTACCGGCTCCGGGCTGGGCGTGGCCATGATCGTTGTGTTCCTCCGCTTGCGCACCCGGGAAGGGCAGGTCGACGTGTCGACCCGGCATTCTCCCGGACGGCGCGCCCGGCGGGCGAGCGCGCCGGAGGCCGGACTAGCGGGGGTTGAAGATGACGCTGGCGAAGCGCGCCCTGCTCGGGGCGGCCTGCCCCGGAGCCAGGCGCGTGGCCGCGCCCTTGCACCTCTTGCGGCTGTAGACGACGACCGGCTGCTTCGTCGCGTTGCGCGCGCCGCGCGCCTCCTGGCCCAGGTCGTAGCACTTGTTGTCCGGCGGGTTCTGGATCGAGTACGTCCTGCCCTGGGGTCCCACCCAGGCGAACGTCCCGTTCGCGGCGACCGCGTCGCCCGTACCGGCCACGGCGAGGGCGAAGCCGCCGAGCGCGAGGACCAGCGGACGGAGAATGCGCATCATGGTGTCCTTCGTGAGCACGGATAATACGGCGGAAAGTGCCGGTACCAGGACCAACGGTCCAGCCCGTACGAAGGAAACGGCCGGCGTCGGCCGAGGGCGGGCAGGGCCTGCCCGCCGCCCTCGCCGGTGCGGGTCATTCAGGGTGGGCTCACCTGGCGTCAGGTGGGGTCAGGGGCCGGGGGCAACCTCCAAGTGGACGCCGGTGGTGGCCTTCGCGGCCGTCTCCATGGCCTCCGCCGGGGTCTCGCCCAGGGCGATGGCGTAGCCGACGCGGTCCTCGGAGCTGCGGAGCTCGGAGAGGGCGGCGCCGGGCGTGCGGTCGAACTGCCAGCGCAGGATGCCGTCCACCGGCGTCAGGGCGAGGCCGGTGAGGGTGCCCGCGCCGGGCGGCGGGGCCACGAAGCTGATCGCCGCCGCCGGCGCGGCCGGGGCCGGGGGCCGTACGGACGCCGTGCCCAGCAGGGCCGCGACGGCGCGCTCGTACTGGTCCTGGCCCGTGGCCAGTTCGACGAGTTCCGGGATGCAGTCGCCGCCGACCCGGGTGTGCGTCTCGATGACGACGGGGCCGTGCTCGGGGTCCAGCCGCAGTTCGGTGTGGCTGGCGCCGTGACTGATCTCCAGGCGGTCCAGGACGCAGCGCACCGCCTCCCGGAGCCGCTCGGCGTCGTCCTCCGGCAGGGGAGCCGGCACCACGTGGCCCGTCTCCACGAAGCCGGGACTGCCCGTCGTCTGCTTCGCCGTGATCGCCAGAATGGTGTGCCGGCCGCCCCCGCTGACCGCCTCCACGCTGAACTCCGGGCCGGTGGCGGCGAGCTCGACGATGTACGGAGCGGCGCCGTCGGCCTGCGCTCCGGCCGCCGCCTTCGCCCGCCACCGTTCGAGGTCGGCGTACGACTCCAGCGCCGTCACCCCGGCGCTTCCGGCCCCGTCGGCCGGCTTGACGATCCAGGTGACCCCGTCGGGCTCGGCCCGTACCGCGGCGGCGACATCGTCCGCCGTGCCGGCCGCGTACCGCCACGCGTACGGTGTGCCGGCGAGCAGGCGGCGCATCTCCGCCTTGTCGCGGGCGCGGGCCGCCGCGGCCGGCGGGACCGAGGGCAGCCCGAGACCGGTGGCGATGCGGGCGCAGACCTCCTGCGCGAACTCGGTGAAGGAGACGACCAGGCGCGGCGGGCCCAGCTCCGCGACCAGCCGGTCCACCACGGACCTGACCGCGTCGTGGTCGGTGATCTCGCAGAACACGACGCGCTCCGCATGTGCCGCGACCTCGCCCGGCACGGCCGCGCCCGGTGGCACCAGCACCACCGGCCGGTGGCCGTGCAGGGCGATCGCTCTCGCCCCGCCGGCGCTAGGACCCAGCAGACACATCCACGACATGGGCATTCCCTTCACGACCGCCGAGCGGCTTGTCAGTTGTACGCCGGCCGCCCCAGGACATGGCCAGGCCGGTGAGCAGAGCGAGCGCGGCGGCACCCCAGTACGGCGCCGCCGCCGGGGAAAGCGCCTCCGGTCCGGAGCGGCGCACCACCAGCAGCGTGCCGAGCCAGGCGCCGACCGACTCGGCCGCGCCCCACGCCACACCGGCGAGGGCGTACGCGGCCGTGGTGGACAGCTGCCCGCGGCGCTCGCCCACCTGGGCGTCGTACAGCGGGCTCCACACCAGCTCGGACAGCGTGAAGAGGACCATCGCCCCGAGGATCAGCCCGAGGCCGGCCGAGCGGCCGAACGCGAACAGCAGGACGGCGGCGGCGAGGACGGCGTTGGCCGCCGCGCACAGCACGGCGAAGCCCGCGCGCGGGCGGTTCAGCACCCGGCGGGACAGCGCGGAGACCGGCACCTGCAGCGCCACCACCAGCACGGCGTTCAGGGTGAACACCAGGCCCAGGTCACGGGTGCTGACCGCGTCGCCCAGGTAGGCCGGGAGAACGTCGAAGACCTGCGCGTACGCCACCCACGTGCCGCACACCAGCAGCGAGAAGGCCACGAACCGGCGCTGCGGCAGCCACCGGCCCCGCCCGCCCCCGCCGGCCGGCCGCGGACTCTCCGGCGCCCGCCACGCGCCCGGCAGCGCGGGGACCACCGCCAGGGCGACGAGGTCCAGCGCCGCGGCCGAGAGGGGCAGCGAGGAGGCGTGCCACTCCAGGAGGAAGCCGCCGATGACCGGGCCCACCGCGGAACCGGCGTTGACGGCCATGTTGAGGTAGCTGAACCCGCGTAGCCGCTGATCCGGCGCGAACGCCGCGACCTGGGCCTTCATCGCCGTCGTCGCCATCGCCAGGAACAGGCCGACGAGAGCGGCGAGCACCAGCCAGCCGGAGGCCGGCAGCTGCAGTCCCATGCCGAGCAGGGCGAAGGCGACGACCGCGCCCAGATAGCCCGCGCCCACCGAGGCCTTGAGCCCGAGCCTGTGGATGAGCGGCACGAGCAGCACGCCGCCCGCCCGGTTGGCCAGGATCGCCGCGCCCACCACCAGGCCGGCGTCGGCCCCGGACAGGCCGTGGGCCTCCACCAGCCACAGCCCGAGGTAGGGCAGCACGGCGAAGAAGCCCGCACAGCTCGTCGCCCGCGCCACCACCAGCGCGGTGAGCTGCCGCGCGGTCAGCGCACGGCTGTCCTCGCCGGGACGGTCTGTCATGTGTGCCCTTTCCTTACGGTCCGGGCACCGACCCCGGCGCCGGGACGCCGGCGACCCAGCGACCGCTTCCGCCCCCGTGTTGCCGTGGTCCGGCACAAGGCTGTTCCGACGCGAGTGAAAACGGGCTTTGCGGTCGGTTCTTTCTACCCCCGGAAGGCGGGCATCACCTATGAAGGTGATCACATTGCGGGGCGGGGCGACACGGTCAGCTGTTGCGGAAGACGGTCGTGCACAGCAGCACTTCGCCGTCGTTCACCAGCCAGGCCCAGTACTGCCTCCGGTCGTACGCACCCTGGCGGCAGTTGCCGGCACCGGCCCCCGCGGGCGCCCGGTAGACGCCGCTGATGTGCATGACCTGGTTGTACGCGGCGGGAACCTGCTGTGCCCGGCAGTCCACGGCCGTCATGGGGCCGAGCCTGATGCGGTCGCCGGACTGCTGGCCGAGCAGGCAGTAGTCCTTGAGGTAGATACGGGTGAAACAGAGCTTCGTGGTCCTCCCGGAGCCGGAAGACGTGTACGTCCACGAGGCTTTGCCCGCGCCGCTGGGGCAGGTGCTGCTCGTCGTGCTGGTCACCCGGACGAGGCCGGCCCACCGGCTGCTGCACGACACGGGCTTCGGAGGGACCTCGGAGCTCCAGGCGACGGTGTCCCGGCCGCGGCCGGTGTCGTACAAGGGCAGGCAGTCACCGGCCGAAACGGCCCTGAACGCGGCTTCCCTGGGGTCGGGAGCGCTGTCGCGGGCGGGGAACGACGTCTTCGGCCCGGGATCGCGCGCCGTGCTGCCGGCGCCGTCGCTGTCACTGCCGGCGTCCGGCTCCCCGCCGGAATCCGTCCGCCCGGACGGCCCGACCGGGCTGCGGCCGGACCCCGTGGTGCTGCCGGAGGATGCGCTACCGCCGCTGCTGCTGAGGAAGGGGCTCTGGAACGTACGGCGAGAGGCGTCGTCCTTGCGGCCGGACGCCTCGCCGCTGCTCTTCCACGGCTGCCAGATCGCGCATGCCACGACGATCAGCGCGACCACCGCCCAGACGCCGGAGCCCGACGTCTTCTTCCGGCCCCGGTTCCGGTCCTGGTCCTGGTCCCGGTTCCGGTCCCGTTCCTCTGCCGCCCGGCGCCTCGCCTCCTCGGCCCGGAGCGCGTCGCTCACCCGGCGCCGCTCCCTTTCCCTGCGCTGCTTCCCGGCCTCCCGCGCCCTGGCGCGCCTGGCGGCCTCCGCCAGCTCGCGCAGCTCCCGCTCCCTGCGCTCGCGGGCTTCGCGCGCCTGCCGCTCCCGCTCCTGCCGCGCGGCCCGCTCGGCCGTGTCGAGGAGGGTGGGCGGCTCCGGCGGGAGGGGCCGGGTGTGCTCGTCGGTCATCGCCGTCGTGCCGCCCGGGTCCGAGCTCAGCGCCCGGCCGTGGGCCTCGTACGCGGTGATCAGGGCTGTCCACCGCGTCGGCAACCGGTTCGCGGAGGACGCCCGGTCGGCCAGGTCCAGCAGCCCCACCAGCAGGTCGTCGAGCCCGGGACGGCCACCGGGATCGGCGCCCAGGCACGGGCGGATCAGCGGTACGAGTCCGGCGGGCAGGCCCTCCAGAGCGACCTGGTTGCTCTGTACGCGGGCCAGCCGCTGGATGGGGCCGTCATCGCTCTGAGGGTAGGGCGGGTGGCCCACGGCGAGGTGGAAGAGCGTCGCGCCGAGCGAGAAGACGTCCGACGCCTCGGTGGACCGCCGGCCGAGCGCCTGCTCCGGTGAGGTGTAGTCGATGGTGCCGAGCGTCAGCGACGTGCTCGTCCTGTCGATCGCGTGCGAGATCCCGAAGTCGATGACCAGCGGGCCGGTCAGGGGCAGCAGGATGTTCTGCGGCTTGATGTCACGGTGGACGACGCCTTTGCCGTGCAGGGCGATGAGGGCCTGCACCGTCCCGGCCGCGACCCACGGCAGCGCCGCCGGCGGCAGCGGGCCCGCCTCGCGCACCAGGTCTCCGAGGGACGGCGCCGGCACGTAGGCGATGGCCATCCACGGCCGCTCCGCACGCGGGTCCGCGTCGAGCACGCGGGCCGTGTACTCGCTGTCGATCCGCCGGGCCAGCTCCACCTCGCGCCCGAACCGCCGGCGGTCGACCTCGCTGACGAAGCCCTCCGCCAGCAGGGTCTTGACCGCGACGAGCGGCCCGCCGGCCGTGGACCGCGCCAGATAGAGCCGTCCCATGCCTCCCGTGGTGAGCCGCCACAGGAGCCGGTACGGCCCGAGTCTCGCCGGATCGTCCGCTCCGAGCGGCCTGATCCCGATACCGGCCATCCCCCGTACCCCCTCGTAGCCGATGCCTTCCCCGAACTGATCAACTCGCAGGTGCAGCAAGCGAGTTGACTGTTACTGTAGAAAGACTAAGGAGCAACTATCAATAGAGAAGGAATGCTTCGGCATGGGGCGCAGCTATGACCAGTTCTGTCCCGCAGCCCGCGCCCTGGACGTGGTCGGCGGCCGCTGGGCCCTGCTGATCGTGCGCGAGCTTCTGCTGGGGCCGAGGCGCTACACCGACCTCGCCGAGGGGCTCCCCGGCATCGGCCCCAACGTCCTCGCCGAGCGGCTGCGCGAGCTCCGCGAGGCGGGCATCCTCGTCCGGGCCAAGCTCCCGCCCCCGGCCGCGACGACCGTGTACGAGCTGACCGCGCTGGGGGTCGCCCTGCGCCCCGTCGTCGACGAGCTCACCCGCTGGGGGCTGCGCCTGCTGGACGTCCCGCCCCGCCCGGGCGAGCGCTTCCGGATCGGATGGCTCCTCAGCTGCGTACGGGCCTGCTTCCGCCCCGAGCTCGCCCGTGGCGTCAGTGAGACGTACGAGTTCACCGTGGACGGGGACACCTTCCACCTGCGCGTCGAGGACGGCGCGCTCGACGCGCGGCACGGCCCGGCCGGCGGTGCCGCCGCGGCCTGTGCCGTCACCACGGACCTCGCCACGTTCGTGGCGCTGGGGGCCGGCGTCCTGGACGTAGGGGAGGCGCTGGGGCGCGGCCTCGCCCGCGTCGGGGGAGGGCCCGGCGCCGTCGCCGCCCTCGGCCGTGCCGTGGCCGTCGTCGGGGCCAACCTGGACGACACGGGGGGCCGCCACGGCATCATCGGCGCGGTGGGTGCCAGCTTCCGGCCGGAGGCGGTGCGGGGCGTCCACGAGACGTACGGGTTCCGGCTCGACGAGTTCGCCTTCCACGCCCGGGTCGAGGACGGCACGCTGCACATGCGGCCCGGCGCCGCCGACGACGCGGATGTCACGCTGGTCACCGACCTGGCGACGCTCCTCTCGCTGGGCACGGGCGTGCTGTCCCTGGAGCGCGCCTTCGCCGCCGGGGCCGCGACGGCCACGGGCGATCCGGGCGCGGGGCTGCGCATGGCAACGGCCTTCGGCGTACCGCTCACCGATGCGGACGTCGATACCGGTACGGCCGCGGGCGCCTGACCGGCCGTTATCGCCTGCCATCTCCGTTTGTCCGTTTGTCCGTCTGTGGCATGACTGTGACACAAAAGTGTGGTGTGAGTTACGGCAGGGTATGGTCCAGACCTGTTCCACTCGCTGTATGCGCAGCATTCTCCGTACCCTTCCCGTGGCCCTGTCCGGCGTCCTGCTCCTCACGGCATGCGGGTCACAGCAGGCCGGCTCCCGGCAGGACGGCCGGGCACCGGCCGGCGCCTCCGGGGCGCCGGGGTCCGCCGGCGCCTTCTCGTGCGACTCCCGGTCGTCCGCCGCGGCCACCGCTCCCGCCGGGTCCGCAAGCGCCGGCAGCGCACCGGACAAGGACGGTGTGAGGGTCCTGGGCATCGGCCGGGGCACGCGTCCCTGCTTCGCCTTCGAGGTCACCAACAAGGAGAAGGAACCCTTCGACTACACCATCGCCTTCACTCTCCTGTCGGACGCCGGGGCGGCGCTGGAGACGACGAAGGAGACGGTGCTGTCGGTCAAGCCCGGCGAGACCGCCCGGCGCACCGCCGAGCTGAGAGGACTCTCCGCCGTCGCACCGAACAGCGGGCGCGTGCGGGTCGCGAAGGTGCGGAGCGTCCCCACCGCCGAAGCGCCGTCCCAGGGCGGCACATGCCCCTCGTCGGGACTGCACTTCTACGCGGACGACGACGCCAACACCGCCATGGGCCTGCGCGCCCTGGCGGTCAACCTGCGCAACTGCGGCACCCGGCCCTACCGGCTCAACGGCTACCCGCAACTGCAGGTCCTCGACGAGGGGCACCGGCCCGTCAGCGGTGTGGAGACCGTCCGCGGCAGCGAGGTCGCGCAGAGCACCGGAGCCGACGGGGAGCCGCGGCCCCTGGTCCTGCAGCCGGGTGAGGGGGCCTACGCCGTTCTGGTCTGGCGCAACACCACGCAGAGCGGCGAACCGGTGAACGCCCCTTACGCAAGGGTGCGGGTACAGTCCGGGGCCGCGCCGGTCATGGTGATCCCCGAGTTCGACCTGGGCACGACGGGGAAGCTCGGCGTCGGCCCCTGGAAGAAGGAGGAGCCGCGCGCACCGGGAACGGCAGGCACGTCCGGAACGATCTCGCAGACGCCGTAAAGGCCAGCCCGGTATCCGAAATGTGCACGTAACAGCACCCTTGTAGCGTCCGGCGGCAGGGCCGGGCAGGGCCGGGCCGGTCCCGGCGGGGCCGCGAGCGGCGAGAGCGAAAGGACTGCCCATGTACGACAGCACGGCGGAGATCCGGGCGGACGCTGCGCCGGGCGGCCCGGCGGGCATACGCATCCGGCCGGGGGCGGACGGTGACCTCACCGAGCTCACCGAGATCTACAACCACTACGTGGTGCACACTCCGGTCACCTTCGACATCGAGCCGGTCACTGCCGAGGAGCGCCGCGCCTGGCTGGACGCCCACCCGGCCACCGGCCGCCACCGCCTGCTCGTGGCGGAGGAGGCCGGCCGGGTGCTGGGCTACGCGACCAGCGGCCCCTTCCGCGCGAAGCGCGCGTACGAGACCTCGGTGGAGACCAGCGTCTACCTGGGGCCCGGCCACACGGGGCGCGGCCTGGGCGGCCTGCTGTACCGCACGCTCCTCGAAGCCCTGGCGCACGAGGACGTCCACCGTGCGTACGCCGGCATCACCCAGCCCAACGCGGCGTCGATGCGGCTGCACGAACGCTTCGGTTTCCGCCCGGTGGGCGTGCTCGGAGAGGTGGGACGCAAGTTCGGCACGTTCTGGGACGTGGCCTGGCTGGAGAAGCGGATCGGCTGAGCCCCGGTGCCGGCGGACTCACCGCGCGCTGTCAGCCCCCGCAGCCGCCGCACCCACCGCACCCTCCTCCTCCGCCGCACCCGCCGCAACTGCTGTCGTTCCCGCTGCCGGTCCCGCACCCGCCATGGCTTGAGGAGGTGGATCCGCCCGCATAGCCGGCAGTGGCGGCACCCGCGGCAGCCGTGGCGGAGGCTGTGGTGGCCGCCGACCGCCGGCTGCTGGTGGAAGCGGCCGTCCTGAATTCGCTGAGGAGCATCCGCACCTCGTCGTCCGCCATGCCCGGCACATGGGTGGTGGTGCCCAGCGCAAAGGACTTGAGCGCGGCGGTGGTTGCCGCGGCGAGTCCCGCGCCGGCCGGCTGCCAGGCATCGTCACCCTGCATGGACGCGAGCCGTCGCCGGCCACCCTTGCCGGTTGTGCGATCCCTGTTGTTCCTGCGCGGATCCGGCGTGCGGTAGCGCACCACGGGTGCGGAACCGAGCGCGAGGAGGAGAAGGAAGGCGAGCAGGGACGGCAGGCCTCCGGTCCCGGTCGCCGTGGCGAGCGGTACGGTCACGACTCCGACGACGAGCGCCGTGACGAGCATCCACCCGTGGAAGGCCCGGGACTTCGCCAGCCTGCGGTACTGGTCCACCCCGACGGGCCGCGGAACGATCCCCTCGCGGACGAGCCGGAGGCCGATCGCACGGACCGGCTCGCTGCTGCGCACCTCCCCGGCCAGATCCCGCAGGGCCCTCCGGCGGGTGGGCCCGGCCGCCTCCACGATCGCGGCCTCGACGGCGTTGCGCGGGCCGGGATCCGTCACCGTCGCCGTGCCGGAGCGCGACAGGATCAGCCGGCCTTCGAGCCGCATGGCCAGGAAGGCCGTCACTGCCGCGTGAGCGGCGCCGCCGTGGAGATGGGCGGCGTCGTACAGGGAGAGCTCCGGTGCGGGGCGATCAGCCGGCGTGGTGGAGCGCTGCAGGAAGAGAAACGTTCTCCGCAGGTGCCATGCGCCGGTCACCACGAGTGCGGCGCAGATGAGGAAGGGTACGGCCCACATGAAGTCCCCTCGGTTCTCTCTCGGTCCTCTCGGCCCTCTCGGCTCTGCCGGTCCTTCGGGCGGATGCTGCGTGCGCGTGCTGCGTGTCAGTGATCGTCAGGAACCCCGGAAACCCCGGAGACCCGGGAGGCCCCGGAGGCCCCGGAAGTCCCGGGAAGCCGGAAGGGCGGGCGCCGCAGCACTTCACGGATCATTCCCAGCTCACCTGCCAGTTCACGAGGCGGAGGATAGTTGCCGTCCCGTTCCAGCAGTACCCCGGGAGGGGAAGTCCGCCGGCACAGTTCCGCCAGCAGGTCGAGTACGGGCTGCGACAGGGGATGCTCGTGCGTGTCGTACCACACCCCGTCGATCAGCCGGCCGCCCGCCACATGGACGTAGGCGATCAACTCCACCGGCAGCGCGGCGATCTCGGCCGCTGCGTCCACCCCCAGATTGATCTGTCTGGTGTAGAGATTGGCGACATCGACGAGCAGCCCCGCACCCGTCCGCTCGGCCAGCTCGGTGAGGAACTGCGCCTCGGACAACTCGTCCTCGGGCCAGGCGAAGTGCGGGGCTATGTTCTCCAGCGCGAGCGGTACGGGCAATTCCTGCTGCGCGATGCGGACGTTTTCCACGATCACCGACAGCGCCTCGCGGGTACGGGGCACCGGCAGCAGGTGCCCCGCCTCCATGCCTCCGCCCCGCACGAAGGCCACGTGTTCCGTCACCAGAGGAGCGTCCAGGGCCACCGCCACGTGGGCGAGCCGGTCCAGGCGTGCGCTGTCCGGGATGCCGGCGCCGCCCAGGCCGAGCCCGACGCCGTGCGGAATGACGGGTACTCCGCGCTCGCGCAGGAGCCGTAGCGAGACCGGCAGATGGCCGGGGCAGATGTTCTCGGCGACGACTTCGACCC
Organism: Streptomyces sp. URMC 127; assembly: GCF_051386535.1. Classification (NCBI taxonomy): domain Bacteria; kingdom Bacillati; phylum Actinomycetota; class Actinomycetes; order Kitasatosporales; family Streptomycetaceae; genus Streptomyces; species Streptomyces sp. URMC 127. The sequence continues at coordinate 68,107 of NZ_JBPQTW010000008.1, read as the reverse complement.
ATTCGACGCCGGGGAGTTGTTCCACGACGAGGTCGATCTCGTCCCGCCAGCCGATGCCCACCCCGAGCGCGGGCCATGCGCGGGTCGCCGTCGACGATTCACTCACCACGTCCCCCTTCGCGCCCCGCCCGGCTGCGGCCGCGTACGGCCCCTGTCCGACCGTACGTCATGCGCGGGCAGGGTGACGAGCGGTGGAACCCTCTCCGCTTCCGAGCGCTTTTGAACGCGTTCAACTTTGTGTAGTGTCTCCCTCGGCACCGGCATGGGGGAGGCCTCGCATGAAGATCGTGATACCCGGCGGAACCGGGCAGGTGGGCACCGTCCTGAACCGCGCGCTGACCGCCGCCGGGCACGAGGTCACCGTCCTCAGCAGACGGCCCGCGCGCCCGGGCGAGATCCCGTGGGACGGCCGGACGCTCGGGCCCTGGGCCGGCGCGATCGACGGCAGCGACGTGGTCATCAACCTGGCCGGCCGCAGCGTGAGCTGCCGGTACACGGCCACCAACCTGCAGTCCATGATGGACTCCCGCGTCCGCTCCACCCGCGTCGTGGGCGAGGCCATCGCCGCCGCCGCGCACCCGCCCCGGGTCTGGCTGCAGATGAGCACCGCCACCATCTACGCCCACCGCTACGACGCGCCCAACGACGAGCGGAGCGGCGTCATCGGAGGAGCCGAACCGGGCGTTCCCGGCTACTGGGCCTACAGCGTCGACATCGCCAAGGCCTGGGAGCGCGAGCAGGCGGCGGCCGATACCCCGCACACCCGCAAGGTCGCCCTGCGCTCCGCCATGGTGATGAGCCCCGACCGGGGCGGCGTCTTCGACGTCCTGCTGAGGCTGGCGCGGCTCGGCCTCGGCGGCCCGGTCGCGGGCGGCGCACAGTACGTCTCGTGGATCCACGACCACGACTTCGCCCGCGCCGTCCGGTTCCTGGCCGACCGCGACGACATCGACGGGCCCGTCAACCTGGCCGCGCCCGGGCCGCTCCCGCACCGCATGTTCATGCACGCGCTCCGCACGGCCTGGGGCATGCCGGTGGGCCTTCCCGCGACGAAGGGGATGGCCGGGCTCGGAGCCCTCGCGCTGCGCTCGGACACCGAACTCCTGCTGAAGAGCCGGCGCGTGACCCCGGGCCGCCTGCTCGACGAGGGCTTCGCCTTCCGGTATCCCGAATGGGCCGAGGCGGCAGGTGATCTCGTAGGGCGGGTACGAAACCGGCGCCGCCGTAGGCGGGGCGGCGAGAGCCTACCGGGAAGGGGCTAGCCCGCGAGGACTGCCCGTACCCATGTCCGGTCCTCCGTCAGGTACGCGTCGGTCTTCAGGCCGGCCTCCGCCAGCGCGGCATCGAACTGTTCGCTCGTCAGTGGCCGGGTGCGGAACGTCTGTGTCCATACGACGTCCGGGAATGCGTACTCCAGACGCACCGAGTTCACGCCGTCGCCGGCCGGCTCCACCGAGGCGATCCGCATGGTGAAACCGCTGGGGTGGGTGCGCTCGCGCGGCACGTTCGTGTAGTAGTCCTCGCCTTCGCGCTGGATCAGGACGCAGCCGTCCGGCGCGAGGTGCCGGGCGCACGTGCGCAGCAGTGCCCGCCGCAGCCCGGCGTCGCCGGTGTGGACGAGGAAGGAGGCGAGCATCACCACGTCGAACGTCTCGCCGCCCAGGTCGAGGTCTTCGATCGGGCTGCACACCGTGCGCGTCCCGTGTACGTGGGCGAGCATCTGCGGGGATTCGTCCACCGCCGTGACCGTGAACCCCCGCTCCAGCAGGGGCCGGGTCACGCGCCCCACTCCGCAGCCCAGCTCCAGGATGCGCGCACGCGGAGGGACGGCTGACTCGATGATGCCGGGCTCGTCCCCGACAGGCAGCCGCAGGTAGAACTCGACGGGGCAGCCGTCCGGAGTGATCTCACCGGGCCCCGTGCCGTGATGACCCGGCCGCGTTCTCGTCGTCATGTCCCCCCAACGAACCTCTTGTTGTGGTTGGTTCCACTGCCGGGGGTTCCGCCGAGGGGATGGCGCCGGCCCTAGTTCAGGGGTATCTCGATCCCGGCGTTCTCCGCGGTCACGGCGATGGCGAAATCGAAGAAGGCGGACTGGTCCTGGACGCTGTCGTGGGTACGGCTGAAGACCTCGAACGCCAGGAGCCCGATCAGACTGCTCCACAGCACGATGCCGCGCTCGATGACGTCCGTGAACGGCTCGGGAGGCAGGCTGCCGAACAGCGCGGCCGCCTCCGGCCGGATCAGCGGCGGGCCGGGCAGCGGGCGGCGGGGCGGGACGAGCTCACCGGATTCGAGTGCGGAGCGCAGGATGCCGGCGAGCACGGCCGGGGTGCGGGACGCGGGCGGGACCGTGTCCTGCGGCGCGTGGTAGCCGGGCACGGGCGAACCGTAGACCAGCGCGAACGCCGCCGGATCGGCTACGGACCACTGCCGTAGCGCGCGGGCCGCCGCGAGCAGGCGGGTTCCTGCAGGAGCACCGCTGTCCGCGGCCGCCCGGTCGGCCTGCTCCATGGCGGCGCCGGATTCGTTGTAGGCGTCGATGAGCAGCGCGGTCAGCAGGTCGTCCCGGTGCGGGAAGACGGTTTCGACCTCGGCGACCGTCAGCCCGCCGGCGGCGGCCACGGCGTCGAGCGACAGCCCGCCGGCGCCGAGTCCGGGCAGGAGTGCGTGGGCGGTTTCCTTGAGGGCGGCGGCGAAGCCGCTCGTCTCATCCGCGGTGGTTGTACGGGAGGTGTCCATGATCAAACCGTACCGGCTACCCGTTCGCAGAACGTCCTCGGTTAGGTTGCGGTGGGAAACGGCCGGTGGGGACATCGGCTCTCGTGTGGGAGGCAGCGCGATGAACAGGTCCGAAGCGGTCGAGGTACCGCCCCCGCTCGCGGCTTCGTACGCCAGGAGCTTCGGTGAGGCGGGAAGGGCCTGGATCGCGGCCTTGCCCGCGCTGACCGCGGAGTTACTCGGCCAGTGGGAGCTGAGACGGGACGGCGAGCCCGGGGCGGGGGAGGCTTCGCTGGTGCTGCCGGTGCTGCGCCGGGACGGCACGCGCGCGGTCCTCAAGCTCCAGATGCCCAGGGAGGAGACCACGGCCGCGCTGACCGGGCTGCGCGCCTGGAACGGCGAAGGGATCGTACGGCTGCTCGACCATGACCCGCAGAGCAGTGCCATGCTCCTGGAACGGCTGGACAGCAGCCGCACACTCGCCTCGGTCGAGGACGACGACGTTGCTACGGGAATCCTCGCCGGGCTCCTGTCCCGGCTGGTGTCCGTTCCTGCGCCGCGCGGCCTGCGGAGCCTGGGTGACATCGCCGCCGGCATGCTGGAGCAGGTCCCGCGGGCCGTCACGGCCCTGGCGCAGGAGAGCGACCGGCAACGCCTGCGCGGCTGGGCCTCGGCGGTGTCCGAGCTGGCCGGTGAACCCGGCGACCGGATGCTGCACTGGGATCTGCACTACGGCAACGTTCTCGCCGCGGAGCGCGAGCCGTGGCTCGCCATCGACCCCGAACCGCTGGCCGGCGATCCGGGCTTCGACCTGTGGCCCGCCCTCGACAGCCGGTGGGAGGACGTCGTCGCGAAGGGCGACCCGGCGCGTGTGGTGCGCCGCCGCTTCGACCTGCTGACCGAGGCCCTCGGCCTGGACCGCGCCCGTGCGACCGGCTGGACGCTGGGGCGGTTGCTGCAGAACGCCCTGTGGGACATCGAAGACGGCGCCACTGCCCTCACCCCCTCCGCGACCGTCATCGCCGAGGCGCTCGACAGTGGTACGTGACAACCCTCGGAGCGAATTGACCGGACGCGCCGGCGTCACGGTCAAGGCGGTGCGCGACGAAGAGCCGTCGGGGCGGTCGCCGGGCCGGGCGGCGCAGGCCCCGGCCCGGGGTTTACAGTGCGGTGCATGCGGTTGCTCCTGACGTCCGACACCCATGTGCCCGCCCGGGCCCGGGTGCTGCCGCGGCCCCTTCTGGACGCGATGGGCGAGGCGGACGCCGTGGTCCATGCCGGGGACTGGACGGACATCGCCACGCTGGAGCTGTTCGCCGCCCGCGCCCGTCGCCTTGTCGCCGTGTACGGCAACAACGACGGCCCGGACCTGCGCGCCCGGCTGCCCGAGATCGCTCGTGCGGAACTGGGCGGGCTGCGCTTCGCGGTCGTCCATGAGACCGGTCCGGCGCGGGGCCGGGAGAAGCGCTGTGCGGAGCGCTTCCCCTCCACCGACGTCCTGGTCTTCGGGCACAGCCACATTCCCTGGGACTCCACTGCCCCCGGCGGCCTGCGCCTGCTGAATCCCGGCTCGCCCACCGACCGGCGCCGCCAGCCGTACCGCACGTACATGACCGCCTGCGCGGTGGACGGGAAACTCACCGACGTGACCGTGCACCGTATCGAGGCGGCAGCGGCCGGGTAGCGCGGTGATACCGCCCGGTACGGCACGCTGCGGCCGGGACTGCATGTGCTGCCGGTCTGCGGGTACCCGGGTGCCGCTCCACCGCGCCCGTGCGGCGGAGCGGACGTCCACGAGCACGGAGGTGGCCGAGATGGCCCGGCAGCAGCCCAGGAACGCACGCCGCGAGCCCTACGAGCGGGCCCGTGACGAGGGGGAGCCGGGGGCGCACTCCGGCCAGGAGAGCCGGGCGAGGGAGCGCACCGTGCCGGGCACGGCGAGCGCACGCGAGGGGTACCCGTCCCGAGGGGGCACCGCGCACGACGAAGCCCTGGAAGGGGTGCGGGCACGCGAAGAGGAGGCGGGGAAGAAGGGGAAGGCGAAGCAGCAGGACAGGGCGACGGAACGGACGCGCGGTGACGCGCACGGCAAGAGGACGCAGTCTTGAGCGGTCAGCGCGGTGAGAAGCCCGCGGGCCGCGGCAAGGCCGTACCCCGGGACATGCAGGACCAGCAGGCGAGCCCGCCTCCGGACGAGGGCCCGGAGGGCCCGCCGGCCGGCCGGGGCCGGGGGAGCGCGAAGGCCTCCGGCGAACGGAGGGGCACCACCGGCGAGAGGCCGGAGGACGAACCCCCGGACTGAGCCGGTGCCCGCGGCAACGCCCCCGTTCGCAATCCACTCCGTGGAGTGAAATCCACTGACGGCGAGGGGCGTTGCGCTCCTCACGGCAGGTGTTTCCGCCGCGACGGCCTCCAGAATCGGGCGCATGCCTATGCCCCGTTTGTCCTCACTGGCCCGTCACGTCGCCCCCGCGGTCCTCGCCGCCCACGTCCTCCTCGTCCCCGCCCACCCGGCTTCCGCCCTGCCCACGGCTGCGCCGTGCTCCGCACCCTCCGGCTGCGGTCCGGTCTCGGTCGGCCCGGTGTCCCAGGAACCCCCGGACCACGGCCCGTGCGCCAGCCCGGAGCCGGTCGTGTGCATGATCCGGAGCGAGACGCCCGAGGAGCGCGAGGACACCCGCGACGAGCGGGAGCGCTACCACCAGCTGCTGGCGGACATGGAGCGCGAGGCATGCGCCATGCGTGCCGCAGGGCTGCCGGAGGAGGAGGTCGCCCGGACACTGGTGCAGATGCGCAACGACGCGAAGGACATCATTCGCGCGGGCATGACCCCCGAACAGGTCGCCGAGCTGGAGGAGCGCAACCAGAAGAAGTACGGCAACCCTCTCGGCCCGACGGCGGACCAGCTGTACGTCAAGTACGGCTCCTGGGAGAAGGTCAGCGAAGCCGCCACGCGCTCGAACGAGGCGGTGGACCGGGAACTCGGCCTGGAGTTCCGCCACTGCTCCTGTGACGTCCTCCGGGCGGCATGACGCGCTAGCCGGCCCGGCGCTTGGCGTAGTCGGCGAAGCCCTGCCAGTCGATCACGACGCACGGCTCGTCACCGACGACCCACGCGTCATGGCCGGGCGGGCAGAGCATGCAGTCGCCCGGGCCGAACTCGTCCTCCTGGCCGTCGTCCATGACGACGTGCATCCGGCCTGACACGACGTAGGCCAGGTGGGGGGCCTGGCAGCTGTCGGTCCCGGCGATCGGCTTGACGTGCTGGGACCACCGCCAGCCGGGTTCGAACGTCGCCCGGCCGACCGGTCCGGCGCCCAGCTCGACCAGCTCCAGCTGCCCCTTTCCGTCCTCGAAAGGGCGCACTTCCTCCGGTGAAGCGAAGCTTTTGCGTACGAGACCGGCCACGGGCACTCTCCTCCAGCAAGTCGGCTGTCCTGAACATCTAGCCACGGGAGCGGAGACACGGCGAGTGCTACGGGCCGGGCGGGTGGCCCGGCCACCGGCGCGCCCGGGAGGACGGCGCCTACGCGTTCCCCATCGTGCTCACCCTGCCGATCAGTTCCTGAAGGGCATCCGGTGCCGGGGCGACAACCTCGGCGATCTTGATGCCGTCGCGGAAGGCCATGAAGACGGGCACGGGACCGACCCCCGCCTTCTGCGCGACCTCGTACGCCTCGTCGATGTCGACCTGGTAGAAGCCGACGACGCCGCTGAACGCGGGAAGCGCGGACAGCCGCTCGAAGACCGGGCCGATCGTACGGCAGAGGTTGGCCCAGGTCGCGCAGAACTTCACCACCACCGGCCTGTCCTCGGCGATGGCCTTCTCGAACTCGGCTGAGCTCTTCAGTGGAGTGACGGCCATACTCGTCGTTTCCCCTCAAGAAGTCCGGGTGTCCGCGGCGGGAGGCGGCTGGACGCGGCGGGACACGGCTCCGCGGAGACCACCGTTCCACGGGAACCGCCGCCCCGCACCCGCTGGACCACCGGGCCGGCCACCGGTCCGCTCCGGCCCGCGCTCGCCTCCTGCAGCCGGGCGGTCCCGCTCGGGCCGTGACCCCGCCCGCAGCCGCGCAGGGGCCGCAGCGGCCACCGGCCCGTGGCCGGGCGCGGTACGCCGGCGCGCCGCGCGGAGGGCGCTCCGGTGAGAGTCAGCGCTCCACGCGGCGCAGGTGGTTCCGGGCGAGCTCGGTCATGACCGTCTGGGTCTTCGGCGCCTGTTGCGGGGCGGAGCTCAGGCCCCGCTCCCGGACGGTCCGCTCCAGCACCTCCTGGGCGCGAGGAGCATCGGCAGGCCGGGCGCGCAGGGACAGCTCCAGGAACTGAGGCCCGTCGTCACCGATGCGCCACAGCTCGGCGGTGAGCGGGCGGGCCGGGCCCCGGCGGGAGACCGTCCACTTGACGGCCCGGATCGGGCCGAGGGCGACGACGTCCCGCAGGTGGTCGTCGCCGATCCCGGCGCTGGCCAGCAGGTCGCGCTGGTCCGGGGTGAGCCGGGGCCCGCCGGTGGACGCGTCTCCCGGTGCGCAGGCAGGCTGCTCGAAGACCCCTTTCACCTTGAGCGAGGCCGACCGGACGCCGCTGGGGCCGTTCCAGTCCTCCTCGATCTTGAACTTCCAGCCCTTGCCCCTGCGGTTCTCGCGCCACCTCGCGGGCAGCGCGGCCGGTTCGCACGGCCGCAGCTTCGCCGTGAGGTCACCCTTGCGGCCCCTGGCCGGCCTGCGCAGCCGGATGATGGCCCCGGCCTCCGCGAGGGGAAGCCGGATGCCGGCTCCGTCCGTACGCGGGGCGTCCCAGAAGTAGACGCTGAGGCGTTTTCCGCCGCCGGGGTCGAGAGCCAGGGAACGGCGCGCGTCCTCCGCCGCCTCCCCCGCAAAGAGGATCTTGAATTCGGCCCCGGCGTTCCTGAACGTATCCGCCATGTCGCCCTTTATGACATGGAAGGAATGCGTCCGCCAACTGCAGGTAAACACCGGGTGTTTGAGTCACCCCATGTGGAACCGGTGTGCTCTTGCCTAAGCGGTCGTGAAGTCGGCGATGTGGTCGGTGACCCAGGTGGTGAACGGGCGGGCGGGGTGGCCCGTGAGTTCCTCGACGGCGGAGGTGAGGGCCACGGGCTTGCCGTCATGGGCTGCCCACCAGTTCAGGAGGGCGTCGGCGTAGTGGGAGGGGATGTAGTCGGCCATCTCCTGCTTCCATTCCCCGCGGGTGACGTGACGGGTTGTGACCGAGCGACCGGTGACGGTGGCGAGCTCCTCGATCTGCCGGGTGAAGGTTATCGACTCGGGACCGGTGAGGGTGAACCGGCCGCCGCGGTGACGAGGGTCGGTGAGGACGGCATGGGCCGCCTCGGCGACGTCCTTCTCGTGGATGGGGTCGCTGTGGGCGCCGGGGAAGGGCAGGCTGAGGGGCCGGCCGGCCTTGATGGGCCAGGCCCAGCCGCGGGCGTTGGCGGCGAAGGAGCCCGGCCGCAGGATGGTCGTGGTGATCGGCGAGGCGAGCAGGGCGTTCTCCACGGCGAGGTGGGAGGCCGCGATCGGGTTGTTCTCGGGGTCCGGACCGAGCACGGCGGACGAGGACAGGAGCACGATGTGCGCCACGCCCGCCCGGTGGGCGTGGTCGATGAAGTCGGTGATGCGGTCGGCGCTGGCGTAGAGGAAGACGGTGGTGACGCCGTCGAGGGCGGCGGCGAAACCGGACGGGTCGGTGAGGTCGAGGCGGACGGTGGGCACGCCGGGGGGCGGGGTGAGACCGTCGGGACGGGCGGAGCCGAGCCGGACGGGCAGGCCGTCGTCGTGGAGCAGGGCGGTCAGGTGGGTGGCGACCGCGCCGCGGCCTCCGGTGATCAGGATCATGACTTTTCTTCTTTCTGCCGTTCAGAGGCGTGTGAGCAAGCGACTCAGCGCGACTCAGCGCGAGCCGGCGCGAGGGACCGGGTGATTCAGTGGTGCCGGGGCCGGGCGGCGCAGTGAGCAGGCGGATCAGGCGAACCAGGCGGACCAGGCGGCAGCACGGGAGGAGCAGGGGCCGGGGTCGCCAGGATCAGGGCGAGGCTGGCCCATCGCCGCAGAGGGGGGAAGAGGACGCCTGCCGGAGGAGGTGCGGCGGCGGTGAGGGTGGTCATGAGGTGGCCCTTCCGGGAAAGGGACGAACCGAAGGGCACATCAGCGCGAATCTCGTTCGTCACGAACAACGTTCGTTCAGACGCTAGGCAACGAACGCTGTTCGTGTCAAACGCTGTTCGTTCGCGGCTAGGATTTCCCCATGAGCACGCAGCCGATCAGCCGCCGCACCCGCCCCGCCAAGGCCCCCCTCAGCCGCGACGTCATCGTGCGCACGGGCCTGGAGATCCTCGACCGCGACGGCCTGGACGCCCTGACCATGCGCCGCGTCGCCAAGGAACTCGACACCGGCCCGGCCTCGCTCTACGTCTACGTCGCCAACCGCGACGACCTCATGGCCGCCATGCTCGACGCGGCCCTCGCACAGGTGCCCCTCACCGCGGAAGGCACCTGGCGGGAGCAGCTCCACTCCCTGGTCGCGGCCACCACCGAGGCCATGAGCCGCCACGAGGGACTGGCCGCCGTCGCCCTCGGTGCCATCCCCACCGGCGACAACGCCCTGCTCGTCCTCGACCGCATGCTCGCTCTCCTCAAGCAGGGCGGCCTCGACGACACCACGGCCGCCTGGGCCGTCGACCTGCTCTACCTGCACGTCGCCGCGGCCGCCGCCGAGCAGAGCACGTACGACGCCAAGGGGGGCGACGAAGGGGACACCATTGCCGCCGCCGACCGCCGCTACGCCTCCCTGCCCGCCGACCGCTACCCGATGATCACCTCACTGAGGCAGGCCCTGCTGTCCCCGGGGGACCGCGACACGTGGGGCCTGAACGTCCTCATCAACGGCATCCTGCACACGCCCGCGCGCCAGGAAGGCAGCTGAGGGACGGCGGGGCAGGAACGACAGGCCGGAACGACGGCCGCGACAACAGCCGGAACAACAGCCGGGAAAACGACAAGGGCAAGGAGTCTTCAGCTCCTTGCCCTTCTCAACATATAGCGCACCGGGGGCCTTGCGGCAAGGCCCCGTTCGTGCTGCACAATCACCGTCCGAAGCCGGAACCTGCGGAAATCAGGTGTTCGCGAAGTACGGCGTGCTTTGGCCGCATACGGGCAGCGCGAGCACGCTGCCGCTGCCGCAACTGCGCGGAGCAGCGGAGCAACCGGCACATCCCATCTCATGGAACGGGGGCGTTGTGATGATTGACGTGATCGTGGTCGGTGGCGGACCGACCGGCCTGACCCTGGCCGCCGAATTGCGGCTGCACGGCGTGCACGTGGTCGTACTGGAGAAGCTGACCGAGCCGACCGAGCAGTCCCGCGGACGCGGCCTGCACACCCGCAGCATCGAGCTGATGGACCAGCGCGGCCTGCTGGAGCGGTTCCTCGCGGTCGGCGAGAAGTTCACCATCGGCGGGTTCTTCGGCGGCATCCTCAAGCCGTGGCCGGACCGGCTGGACACCGCCCACCCCTACAGCCTGTCCGTCCCGCAGCCGGTCACCGAGCGCCTGCTCAACGAGCGTGCCCTCGAACTCGGCACCGAGATCCGGCGCGGCTGCGAACTGACCGGGCTGAGCCAGGACGAGAACGGGGTGACCGCCGAACTGGCCGACGGCACGCGGCTGCGCTCGCGCTACCTCGCCGGCTGCGACGGCGGCCGCAGCCTGGTGCGCAAGCTGCTGGGCGTGGGCTTCCCCGGTGAGCCCGCCAGGACCGAGACGCTGCTGGGCGACATGGAGGCGACCGAGGACCCGGCGGCGATCGCCGCCGTCGTCGAGGAGGTCCGCAAGACCCAGCTGCGGTTCGGCCTCATCCCCCTCAAGGACGGGTCCGGGTCGTACCGCGTCATCGTGCCCGCGGACGGTGTGGCCGAGGACCGTACGCTCCCGCCGACGCTGGAGGAGTTCCGGCAGCAGCTGCGGGCCGTCGCGGGCACGGACTTCGGCGTGCACTCGCCCCGCTGGCTCTCCCGCTTCGGCGACGCCACCCGGCAGGCCGAGCGCTACCGGACCGGCCGGGTGCTGCTGGCCGGCGACGCGGCGCACATCCACCCGCCGACCGGCGGGCAGGGACTCAACCTCGGCGTACAGGACGCCTTCAACCTCGGCTGGAAACTGGCCGCCGAAGTGAACGGCTGGGCACCGGAAGGGCTCCTGGACAGCTACCACGCCGAACGGCACCCGGTGGCCGCCGCCGTACTGGAGAACACCCGCGCCCAGATGACGCTGCTGGGCACCGATCCGGGCACGACCGCGCTGCGGGAACTGCTCTCGAAGCTGATGGACTTCGAGGACGCGAACCGCTACGTGACCGAGATGATCACCGCGACCGGGGTCCGCTACGACTTCGGCGAAGGCCACGACCTGCTCGGGCGGCGGATGCGGGACGTCACCCTCAAGCGGGGACGCCTCTACGAGCTGATGCGCGGCGGCCGCGGACTGCTGCTCGACCAGACCGGCCGGCTCTCGGCGGCGGGCTGGACGGACCGCGTCGACCACGTCGTCGACGTCAGCGAAGAACTGGACGTGCCCGCGCTCCTGCTGCGCCCGGACGGGCACGTGGCCTGGGCCGGCGAAGACCAGCAGGACCTGCTCGCACACCTGCCCAAGTGGTTCGGCGCCGCCGCCCGCTGACCGCACCGCCCCCGCCGGGTGCGTGCCGTGCTCACGTGCGATGCGGGGCCGCGCTGACGGACTCCGGCAGCGCGTCGAGCACGGCAGGCGTGCAGCCGGGCCGGGGGCGCCCGGGCCGGGGGCGCCCGGGCCGTATCCCGGCTCAGCGGCGCAGTGCCGTCTCCTGCTGCATGTGCGAGAGCTTCTCGGGGTTGCGCACGGCGTAGAGGCCGGTGATGAGGCCCTCTTCCATGCGCACCGCCACGACGGTGTCGAGCTCGCCGTCGAGCCGGATCGTCAGCGCCGGGTGGCCGTTGACCCGGGCCGGCCGCAGCGACACCGCGGCGGCGGCCTTCCTCAGCCCGCCGAGCAGCAGGCGTCCCACCTTGTCGGCTCCCACGACGGGCCGCAGGATGGCCTTCTTGACTCCGCCCCCGTCACCCATGAGGACGACGTCCGGCGCGAGGATGCCGAGCAGTCCCTGCAGGTCGCCCGTCTCGATCGCCCTCTGGAACGCGTCCAGCGCGTCCCGGGTCTGGGCCGGAGAGACGACCCCGCGCGGGCGGCGCGCCGCGACGTGCGCCCGCGCCCGGTGGGCGATCTGACGGACCGCGGCGGGGCTCTTGCCGACGGCTTCGGCGATCTCGTCGTATCCGAAGTCGAACACCTCGCGCAGCACGAACACCGCCCGCTCGGTCGGCGCGAGCGTCTCCAGGACCAGCAGCATCGCCATCGAGACGCTGTCGGCCAGCTCGACGTCCTCCGCCACGTCCGGAGCGGTCAGCAGCGGCTCGGGCAGCCAGGTGCCGACGTAGGACTCCTTGCGGCGGCCCAGCGTGCGCAGCCGGCCCAGCGCCTGGCGCGTGGTGATGCGGACCAGGTACGCGCGCTGGTCCCGCACCGTGCCCAGGTCGACACCCGCCCACCGCAGCCAGGTCTCCTGCAGGACGTCCTCCGCGTCGGCGGCCGAGCCGAGCATCTCGTAGGCGACGGTGAACAGCAGATTGCGATGGGCGACGAACGTCTCGGTGGCCGGGTCCGTGCGCCCGCCGCCGGTGAGCTGCCCGCTCGTGTCCTCCGTGCGCCCGCTGTGCTCGCTCGTCACCGGTTGCTCCTGCCTGTTCGCTTTCGACGGTGCCACGCGCACAAGACGCCGGCTTCGGCAGTCTTGTGACAGCGAAAGGCGGTGGCGTACGTCACACTTCCTGCCTGTCACAGGCGGCGGGCCGCCGGCATCTCTTGTGCGTCAGTGCAACACCGCAGTGCACCACAGCAGTGCACCACCACGAGTGAGGACGACGTCATGGACGCCCGTTTCAACCTGTTCGACACCGAGTTCGGCGCCAAGTTCACCAAGCGGTTCGCCAACGCGGGCGTGCTGCTCCACCAGTCGACGCTGCCGAAGACCACGCAGGAGCTCGTGTCGCTGCGCGCCAGCCAGATCAACGGCTGCGGCTGGTGCATCGACATGCACACCAAGGAGGCGGCCGCCGCCGGTGAAAGCGCGGTCCGGCTCAACCTCGTCGCCGCCTGGCGCGAGTCCACCGTCTTCACCGAGGCCGAGCAGGCCGCGCTGGCGCTCGCCGAAGAGGGCACCCGGCTCGCCGACGCCCACGAAGGCGTGTCCGACGAGACCTGGGCCCGGGCGCGCAAGCACTACGACGACGACCAGCTCGCCGCCCTGATCTCCCTGGTCGCCCTGATCAACGCGGCGAACCGGCTCGCCGTGATCGTGCACCAGCGGGGAGGCTCCTACGAGCCCGGCATGTTCGCCACCGCGCTCAACAACTGACCGGCGGACGCGCGCCGGTTCCGGCCCGGGTCAGCGAGCGGGGGACGCGGCGAGCTCGGCGGCGTACGGGGGCCGGGCGCCGGCCCGGGAGCAGGTGACCGCGGCCGCGCGGGCCGCGAAGGCCAGGATGTCGCGCCACTCCTCCGCGCCGAGGACGGGGGAGGGCACGAGGGCGCCGTGGCCGTCAAGGCGGTGCAGCAGCGCCGCATTGACGGTGTCGCCCGCGCCGATGGTGTCGACGACCGTCACCCGCTCGCCGGGGACCGACAGTTCGAGGCCGTCACGGGTCAGGACGGTCAGACCCGCGCCGCCGCGGGTGAGCACCACGGCGTACGGGCCCGCGGCCAGCCACTTTCCGGCGGCGGCCACCGGATCGCCCTCGCCCTCCGGGCCCGCGAGCCAGGCCGCGTCCTCTTCCGAGAGCTTGAGGAGGGTGACGTACGGGAGCCAGGAGCGGAAGCGGGCCCGGTAGGCGTCCGCGTCGGGGATGAGACCGGGGCGCACGTTCGGGTCGAGGGCGGTGAACAGGCCGCGGGCGAAGGCGCGGCGCATCAGCTCCTCGTACGCGCTCGCGCCCGGTTCGAGGACGAGCGAGCAGGTGCCGAAGGAGACGGCCCGGGCCGCTTCGGGCAGAGTGTCCGGGCTGGTGAACAGGCGGTCCGCGGTGCCGCCGGCGTGGAAGGAGTACTCGGCCGAGCCGCCGTCGCCGATGTGCGCCACGGCCAGCGTGGTGGGCTCGGGCCCGCGCTGGACCAGGGAGGTGTCCACGCCGTCCGCCGTCAGGCCGCTGAGCAGCGCCCGGCCGAAGTGATCGGTGGACAGCCGCGAGCAGAAGGCGGTGGAGGAGCCGAGGCGGGCCAGGGCGACGGCGGTGTTGTACGGGCCGCCGCCGCGCTTGGGCAGCAGGGCGGGGAGATCGCCGGCGGTGGGCCCGTCCTGGCCTCCGTCCCCGGGCCGGGCCTCCGCGGGAACGAGGTCGATGAGGGCTTCCCCGGCGACGATGATCATGAAGTGGGACCTTTCGGGACGGCGCGCGGGCGGCTCCGCGGCCACGGTACCAACGCGTCGCTGCGCACGGTCGTTCCCGGAAGGCGGTCGGGCACCGGGCCGGTCGTCCGGACGGACCTCCAACGCCTGCCGCCGGAAGGCCCGGAAGCCCGGAAGCGCCCGGCAACCCGGGAAACACCCTGGGCCCCGCCGGGGATGGCGGGGCCCACGGTGTTCCGGGACCGGCTGGGCCGCGCGGGCCCGGAGTGACCGTCAGGCGTCGGCGACGGCCCGCAGGGGGCTGAGCGCGGCGGCCCGGCGGGCGGGGAGCGCGGCCGCGGCGGCGCCGGCGGCGAGGGACAGGGCGACGACGAGGGCGAGGGTGCCCCAGGGGAGGGCGAACGTGTACTGGGGGATCGCCCCGTTGGCCAGTCCGCTGATCTTCCACGCTCCGAACAGGCCGCAGGCGAGCCCCAGCAGGGTGCCGTAGGCGGCGACAGCGAGGGATTCCAGGCGGATCATGCGGCGGATGCCGGCGCGGTCCATGCCGATGGCGCGCAGGACCCCGATCTCCCGGGTCCGTTCGGTGACCGACATGGCGAGGGTGTTGACCATGCCCAGTGCGGAGATGACGACGCCGACGGCGAGCAGCCCGTACACGATGGTGATCAGGTCGCCGGCGACGCCGGCCTGCTCCTGGACGATCCGGGCACGGCTGTCGACCTTCAGCAGGGGGCTGTTGTCGACGGCGCCGCGCAACTTCTTCTCCAGGCCGGCGGAGGCGGTCCCGTGGTCGGTGGCCACGAGGATGCGCTGCAGGGAGTCGCGCAGGTAGCTGTGCTGCTGCACGTCGCCGCGGTAGGCGAGGACGTCCTGGGCGGTGGGGTTGTCCTCGTAGACGCCGACGACGGTGTAGGGCCGCGCGCGGTCGCCCTGCCCGGGGCCGATGCTCGCCTTGATCCGCCCGCCGGTGCCGACCCGGTTCTCGCGGGCGAAGCTGCTGGAGACGGCGATCCGGCCCGGTCCGAGGTCCTCGGCGGAGCCGCTGGTGAAGCGGAGCTTCATGACCTCCCCGACGGTCTTCGGGTCGACGCCGGAGACCGGCCGGGCGAAGGCGCCGGTGGAGAGGGTGGAATCCGCGACGGCGGAGGCGGTTCTGACGCCGGGGACGGCGGCGACCCGCCGGACGGCGGCCGCGTCGACGGCGGTGGTGGTGTTGCGGGTGCTGATGACGTAGTCGGCGCTCAGACCGGCGGCGGCCTGGGAGTCCAGGGCCCGGCTGGAGGAGTGGTCGATGACGGCGAGGCCGGAGACGAGCGCGGTGCTGATCATCAGGGCGACGGCGGTGGCGGCGGTGCGGCGGGGATCCCGTAGCGCGTTGTCCTTCGCGAGCTCGCCCGCCACGCCGAGCCGGGCGGTGAGCCGGCCGATGAGGCGGATCACCGGGCCCGCCAGGAGCGGGGCCAGCAGGATCAGGCCGGTCACGAGGACGCCGCAGCCGAGCATGGCGGTCTGCAGGTTCTCGTCCGAGGCGTCCTTCGCGTCGCTCAAGGAGAGCAGCAGTCCGGCGCCGAGGAGGAGCGCCGCCGCGCCGGTCGCGCCCCGGACCCTGGACCGTGTCGCGGCGGGCGGCTGGTCGGCGGTGCGCATCGCCTCGACCGGGGCGATCCGCGCGGCCCGCCGGGAGGGCAGCCACGCGGCGAGGACCGTGACGCCGACGCCGACGGCGAGGGAGGCGAGCACCGGGGCGGGGCCGATCACCAGCGGCCCTTGCGGCAGCAGGTCGTCCGCGGTGCCGAGCACGCCGGGCAGGGCGCCGGCGACACCGAGTCCGAGGACGAATCCGAGCAGGGAGGCGACGAGGCCGACCAGCGCCGCCTCGGCGAGCACGGAGCCGACGACCTGGCGCCGGGTCGCGCCGATCGCGCGGAGCAGCGCGATCTCCTTGGCACGTCGCGTGATGAGCATCGTGAAGGTGTTGATGATGAGGAACGAGCCGATGAAGAGCGACACCACGGCGAAGATCATGGGCAGCCGGGAGTAGCTGCTGGTCTTGGTGTCGATGAACACCGACTGCTGGGCGGCCTTCGCCCCCGCGGTGGTCGCCTCCGCACGGTCGGCCGGCAGCAGCGCGCGGACGCGCTCGGCGAGTTCGAACGGGGAGGTGCCGGGCGTGGCGGACAGGTCGATGCCGGTGTAGCGGCCCGGGGCGGCGAACAGCTTCTGCGCGGTGGCCTTGTCGAACACCGCGAGGGTGCCGCCGGCGGTGACCCGGGTGTCCTTGGTGGAGACGATGCCGACCAGCCGCATCTTCAGGACGGGCCCGTCGGTGGCCAGGGTGACGGTGTCGCCGAGCGCGTACTTGCCGGCCGCCGCGGTGCCGCGGTCCAGCGCTATCTCGCCGTCCGTGCGCGGGGCGCGGCCGGCCGTCAGCGGGTAGCGGCTGTCCTTGCCGCCGGCGCCGGGGACGTAGGCGGCGGCGAGCTTGCCCCTCGCGTTGCCGGCGCGCATCGGGGTGCCGTCCTTGGCGGCCAGGGTGGCCGAGCCGTCGGCCGTCGGACGGGCCGCGGCGACACCGGGCAGAGCGGCCAGCCTGGCGACGAGCGCGTCGTCGAGGACGGTGGTGCGCGCGTCGGCCCGGGCGCCCGGCGGGTATTTCGGCTCGACGGTGACCGCGATGCCGGCGTAGTTCCTGGCCATGGAGGCGCGGTAGGCGGCGGTGGTGGAGTCGGCGAAGACGAGCGAGCCGGAGATGAACGCGACCCCGAGACAGACCGCGAGGACGGTCATGATCAGGCGGGCCTTGTGCGCGACGACGTTGCGCAGGGCTGTTCGCAGCATGGTGAGCTTTCGGCGGGTGTGGTCGGCGGGAGGGTTACGGGTACGGCCGGCAGCGGCAGGGGAAGCCGCGGCACGGTCAGGAGACGCGGCCCCGGGCTTCGAACGCGAGCATCCGGTCCAGGACGGCTCCCGACGTCGGCTCGTGCAGTTCGTCCACCAGGCGGCCGTCGGCGAGGAACACCACGCGGTCGGCGTACGAGGCGGCCACGGGGTCGTGGGTGACCATCACCACCGTCCGGCCCAGCTCCCGCACCGAGTCGCGCAGAAACCCGAGCACCTCGGCGCCGGAGCGCGAGTCGAGGTTGCCGGTCGGCTCGTCGGCGAACACGATCTCCGGGCGGGATACCAGGGCGCGGGCCACGGCGACGCGCTGCTGCTGCCCGCCGGACAGCTGGGCGGGACGGTGCGCGAGCCGGCCCGCCAGGCCGACGGTGGCGACGACGGTGTCCAGCCACCCGGCGTCGGGCCGGCGGCCGGCCAGCCGCAGGGGCAGGGTGATGTTCTCCAGCGCCGTGAGCGTCGGCAGCAGGTTGAAGCCCTGGAAGACGAAGCCCACCTTCTCCCGCCGCAGCCGGGTGAGCTGCCGGTCGTTCAGATCGGACAGCTCGACGCCGCCGATCCGGGCCGATCCCGACGTCACGGGGTCCAGGCCGGCCATGCAGTGCATCAGCGTGGACTTGCCGGAGCCGGAGGGACCCATGACGGCCGTGAACCGGCCCCGCGCGAAGTCGACGGACACCCCGTCCAGCGCGGTGACCCGGGTCTCTCCCCTCCCGTACGTCTTGGTCAGGCCGGACGCGCGGGCTGCCGGCTCCGCGAGGGCTGTGCTGGAGGAAGGGAACGTCTGCGACGTGGGTGCCTGCGGCTTGGGTGCCTGCGACATGGATGACTGCGACTCGGATACCTGCGACATGGATACTCCGCCTGGCGTGTGACGGCCCGCGAGGAGTTCCGCGGGCCGGGGGACGTGTCCATCCTCACGGCCCTGAGCTGCGGAAACATCGTGCTGGAGGCGGGAGTTGGCCTCTGCCGAAAGGGCAGCGGCACCCCCGCGCGCCTCTGCCGAAGGGCAGAGATCCGGCGGGGGAGATCTGCCCCAGGGGAGAGGAACGCGGGAGGCTTCAGCGAGCCAGGCCCGTCCGGTGCGCCAGCAGCGCCGCCTGGACGCGGCTCGCCGAACCGGTCTTGTCCAGGATGGCGCCGACGTGGGTCTTCACCGTGCCGGTCCCGATGCCGAGCCGCGCGGCGATGTCCTGGTTCGACAGGCCCTCGCCGAGCATCGCCAGGACCTCCCGCTCCCGCCCGGTGAGCCGGGCGATCCGCTCGTCAGCGAGCGCGCCGCCGGGGCTCGGCGGTTCACCGGCGCGCAGCATCCGGGAGACCACCGCCCCGGTCACGCCCGGGGAGAGCACGGCGTCCCCGGCGGCGGCCGCCCGCACGGCGCTGATCAGCTCCTGCGGGCCCTCGTCCTTCAGCAGGAATCCGGCGGCGCCTTCCCGCAGCGCCCGCACCACGTTGTCGTCGTCGCCGAAGGTCGTCAGCATCACCACGCGCGGCGCCGGATCGAGGGCGAGCAGCGGGGCGATCGCGGCCAGCCCGTCGCACACCGGCATCCGGATGTCCAGCAGCACCACGTCGGGCCGGTGCGCGGCGGCCATCTCGACGGCTTGCCGTCCGTCCGGGGCCTCGGCGACGACCTCGATGCCGTCCGCGTGGCGGAGGATCAGGCGCACTCCGTGCCGGATCATCGTCTCGTCGTCGGCGAGCAGGACATGGATCGGCCGGACGGGCTCGGTCACGGAATCTCCCAGGGTGCGGCGTCCCGGACCGACGGGACGGTGAAACGGTCGACGGCGGTCAGACGCTGTGAGGCGTCGAAGCAGTAGCGGGCGATGACCAGGGCGCCGGGGCGGCGCTCGGTGGCGCCGTTGAACGGATAGATGCAGCCGGCCGTGCCGGCGGGTCGCGGCGGTTCGTGGCCGGTGGCCGCGGCCCGGACGGCCGCGTTGTCCTGGACACCCGAGGCCGTCACCTCGCCGTAGGTCATGCCGGCCCGGGGCAGCGGGCGCGGTCCGGCGTCCCGGTGGGGCGCCGTCGCGTACACGAACAGGGTGCCGAGGAACATCAGCACGCTCAGCGCCGCCAGCCCCAGGGCGAGCGTCAGCACGTGCGCGGTGCGGCGCTCGGGCGCGGCACCGCCTTCGGTGACGGCCTCGCCTGCCTCCGGTCCGGCGCCTGCGGTGCCGGGCCCGGGTGCGGGGACGTCTCCGGGCTCGGCCGGCACGGTCGCGTCGACCCGGAAGCCGCCGGACGGCAGGGGAGCGGCCTCGAACGTCCCGCCCAGCAGCGCCACCCGCTCCCCGAGACCGGTGAGACCGCGACCGGTGCCCACGCCCCCGGCAGGGGCCGCGGCCGCGGGCGGAGCGCCGTTGCGCACGGTCACCCGCACCGTCTCGTCGCCGTGCACCACCGTCACGGTGACGTGCGCCGCGCTCGCGTACCGGTGCACGTTGGTCAGCGACTCCCGCACCACTCGGTGCACCGCGCGGCGCACCGGCGCGGGGCGGGCGCCGAGGTCCGGCCCCGTCCAGTCCAGCCGTACGGCGACCCCGCCGTCACGGGACTCCGCCACCAGCGCCTCGATGTCGGCGCGGGTGCCGGTGGCGTCGGTGAGGGCCTCCGGCCCGGTGTCCCGGCCCAGCGGCCCCAGCACGCCGAGGGCCTGCCGCAGCTCGCGCATCGCGTCCCGGGTGGTCCGCCGCACCAGGACGGCCTCTTCGCGCAGCCCGGGGTCGGCCCGCTCCAGGGCCAGCTCCAGCCCGCCGGCGTGCAGCGAGATGAGACTCAGCCGGTGCCCCACCAGATCGTGCATCTCGGCGGCGATGCGGGACCGCTCGTGAATGCGGGCCTCGCTGTCGGCGAACCGGCGGGCCCGCTCCGCCGCGTCCCCGCGCTCGCGCAGCGCCTGCACCAGACGCCGCTGCTGACCGTAGGACGTGCCGACCAGGCCGGGCACGGCCACGGCGGTCGGCATGAGGACCAGGCCGAGCGCCAGCCCGTACGGCACCGGACCCGGACCCAGCCAGGGCGCGGAGGCCGTCGCGCACGCCACGAGCAGCACGGCCGCCGCGATCAGCAGCCGGGCGCGCCGCCGCGCCCGGGCCGTCTGCCGCGCCACCGTGTACGCGGCCGCCGCCGCGACCGGCCCCACGCAGGACGCCAGGCCGGTCAGCACGGCGAGGACGAGGAGCACGGCCGCTGGGGCGCGGTGACGCAGCGGGAAGAGCCCGGCACCGGCGACCAGCGCCGGCAGCTGCAGATACGGGTGGGGCAGCTGTCCGAGGCTCGCGACCGCGCCCCACACGCCCAGGCCCGCGAGCGCCACGCAGACCGTCCCCGCCGCTGAGGCCGCAGCCCCGCCCGGACGGATTCCGGGCGCACTACGGGGGAGGGGACGGCGGAACGGGCGAGTGGGCGACACGCTGACCAGTATCAATGCCCAAGAGCGGCGGCACCGTGCGCCTCAGGGCTGATTCACGGCTCTGCCGAAAGACAGAGGCGCGACACCGCCGTAGGCCCCCTGCCGGAAAACCCTTGGCGCGGCGGTCTCCCACCCGCCTAGGGTGGGCGGCGTCCAGGTGCGAAGGCAGGACCTACTTCGACTCATAATCGGGAGGCCGCGGGTTCGAGTCCCGCCGCCGGCACACAGGCCGGTGTAGCTCAGCAGGCAGAGCACCTTGTCGGTTCCGCCGCCTCGATCTCTGGACACCTTGCTTCACGCATGTCACGCACCTCCCGGTGCGCGGGCCGGCGGCTGCTTCGTTGTGATCGAAACCCATGCCGCCGGCCCCTTTGAACTCGGGGGAATTCCCATGGCCCGCTTCAACGCCCGCGCGCCCAAGGGCAGCGGCCGTCCCGTCTCGCCCGTCACCACCGCCGGCCGCACCCGCACCCACCTGGGCGGTGCGGGGCACGTGCGGGACGCGCGGTCCGAGCTGTTCCTGCTCGCGGTGGACAACTTCGTCTCCCAGCAGACCCACCACGAGAGTGCCGCCGGCCGTGACGACCGGTTCACCGCGCTCGTGCGCAAGCTCGCCGTCGAGGACCCGTCCTGGACCGCGGGCCTGCTGGGATGGCTGCGCGGCGACGGGCAGATGCGCACCGCCGCCCTCGTCGGCGCCGCCGAGTACGTCAAGGCCCGCCTCGCCGCCGGTGCCGCGGACGGCCCCGCCAACCGCGAGGTGGTCGCCTCGGTCCTGCGCCGCGCCGACGAGCCCGGCGAAATGCTCGCGTACTGGACCTCCACGTACGGCCGCAACGTGCCCAAGCCCGTCAAGCGAGGCATCGGCGACGCCGTGCGCCGCCTCTACACCGGCCGCAACCTCCTCAAGTACGACACCGCCTCCAAGGGCTACCGCTTCGGCGACGTCCTCAACCTCGTCCACCCCGCTCCCGACCCGGGCAAGCCGTGGCAGGGCGAGCTCTTCCAGTACGCCCTCGACCGCCGCCACCACCCCGACGACGCCCTGCCGCCCGCCACGGACCGCACGCTCAGCGCCCACCACGCGCTGATGGCCGTCCCCCTCGCCGAACGGCGCGCCCTCGTCACCGGCCCCGGCGCCGCCGAGCGGCTCGCCGAGGCCGGCATGACCTGGGAGGCGCTGGCGGGCTGGCTGCAGGGGCCGATGGACGCGGCGGCCTGGGAGGCCGTCATCCCGTCCATGGGCACCATGGCCCTGGTCCGCAACCTGCGGAACTTCGACCGGGCGGGCGTACGCGACGAGACCGCCCGGCAGGTGGCGGCCCGCATCGCCGACCCCGCGGAGGTCGCCCGCTCCCGGCAGTTCCCGTTCCGCTACCTCGCCGCGTACCAGCACGCCCCGTCGCTGCGCTGGGCCTATCCGCTGGAGCAGGCGCTGGGCCACTCGCTTGCGAACGTGCCCCGGCTGCCGGGCCGGACGCTGGTCCTGGTCGACCGCTCCGGCTCCATGTGGTCCCCGCTGTCCGAACGCTCCGAGCTCAACCGCGCCGACGCCGCCGCGATCTTCGGCACGGCCGTGGCGATGCGCGCCGCCGCTGCCGACCTCGTCGAGTTCGGCACCACCAGCGCGCCCGTCGCCTACCGCGGCGGCGAGTCCGTCCTCAAGGTGCTGGGCCGCTTCGGCAGCCTCGGCGGTACCGACACCACCGAAGCGGTGCGCCGGCACTACCGCGGGCACGACCGGGTCCTGATCGTCACCGACGAGCAGGCCTCGTACCACCGCGCGGGCGACCCGGCCGCACAGGTCCCGGCGGACGTGCCCGTCTACACCTGGAACCTCGCCGGCTACCGCCCCGGCCACGGCCCCTCCGGCTCGGGCAACCGGCACACCTTCGGCGGTCTCACCGACGCGGCGTTCCGCATGGTGCCGCTGCTGGAGAACGGCCGCGACGCCCACTGGCCCTGGGAGCACTGACGCCCACCGGCCCGGGGAGCACTGAGGAGAGCCTCCCCCGCCGCGTGGCGGCGCTCGCCGCCCGACCGGACAATGGCGGCGAGAGCACAGGGAGGCGCTCATGCGGCTGACCAATCTCCGCGACGAGCCGGCCGACTACGTCCGGGCCCGGGAAGAGCTGCGGCAGGCCGAGATCGAGCTGATGCGTCACCGGGAGCGCGTGGCCGAGCAGCGCCGCCGGCTGCCGCCCGGCCCCGTCGTCGACGACTACGTCTTCGAGGAGGGCCCCGCCGACCTGCAGGCCGGTGACACACCGGTGACGACCGTCCGGCTGAGCGAACTGTTCACCGGGCCCGGCCGTGACCTGGTCGTCTACCACTTCATGTTCGGCAAGCGGCAGACCGAGGCGTGCCCCATGTGCACCATGTGGCTCGACGGCATCAACGGCGTCGCCCGCCACATCGCCCAGAACGTGGACTTCGCCGTCGTCGCCGCCGCGGGCACCCCCGAGCTCCGCGCGTACGCCCGCAAGCGCGGTTGGACCGGCCTGCGCCTGCTCAGCGCCGGGACCGGGACCTTCAAGTACGACCTCGGGAGCGAGGACGCCGAGGGCAACCAGGACTCGACCGTCTCGGTGTTCACCCGCGACGACGACGGAACGGTGCGCCACTTCTACTCGGCACACCCCCGGATGGCCGACGACATCGACCAGCGGGGCATCGACCTGATGAGCCCGGTGTGGCACGTCCTCGACCTCACGTCCCGGGGCCGGGGCGAGTGGTACGCCGGGCTCGATTACTAATCTTGTTGTCAAGCGGCTGCCGTGACGGGTGGTGTCGGCTCGTAGCACCGTCCGTCGCGGAGCAGGGCCCACAGAACGTTGACTCGTCGGCGGGCGAGAGCGAGCACGGCCTGGGTATGCCGTTTACCCTCGGCGCGTTTACGGTCGTAAAAGCGGCGGGACTCATCGCAGTAGCGGATGCTGATCAACGCGGAGGTGTAGAAGACGCGTTGGAGACCTCTGCTGTATCGCTTGGGCCGGCGCAGGTTGCCGCTGATACGGCCCGAGTCGCGTGGGGCTGGGGCCACGCCGGCGAAGCCGGCCAGGCGGTCTGGGGTGCCGAATAGGGCCATGTCTCCGCCGGTGGACGCGAGGAACTCGGCACCGAGCAGTGGTCCGATGCCGGGCACGCTCGTGATCACCTTCGCGTCCCCGTGCTCGCGAAACCGGGCCTCAATGAGCTTGTCGATGTCGGCGATCTGCCCGTTGAGGCGCATCACCTCCTTCGCCAGGGTGTGCACCAGCTGGGCTGTCGGCTTCTCCCCGAACACACTGGTCTGCTGGCGCTCGGCAGCCTCCACGGCGGCCGTGGCCAGTTGCGCGGCGCCGCGGACCTTGCGGTTGCGCAGCCAGGTTTCCAGACGGCGGACACCAGCTCGGCGGATGGCCGCCGGTGTCTGATAGCCGGTGAGCAATATCAATGGGCCTACATTGGTCAGATCCAGGGCCCGTTCCATGCCGGGGAAGATCCCGGTGAGGTGACCTCGCAGGCGGTTGATCATACGGGTGCGGTCGTCTGCCAGGTCTCGACGGTGACGAGTGAGGATCTTGAGTTCAACGACGAGTTCATCACCAGGCCGCAGAACCTGAAGGTCCCGGCGGATCCGGGCCTGATCGGCGATGATCGCCGCGTCCTTGGCATCGGTCTTCCCCTCGCCCCGGTAGCCCTCCGAGGCTCGGTTGACCGCTATGCCGGGGATATAGAGCACGTGTTGCCCATGGCTGAGAAGCAGATCGACCAGGGCGGGCCGCGAGCTAGGCGGCGCCGCCATCGGCAAGGTCGATGCCCCAGGTCACGTCTTCACCCTGGGCAAAGACGTCAGTAAGGAGCCGCAGCAGTTCCTCTTCATCGTTGGCCACACGACGCGACAGAAGATGCCTGCCGCTTTCGTCGATCACCACGCAGTGGTGATGGCCCTTGCCGGCGTCGATACCGGCCCAGATCACTGTCACGCGCTCTCCACAGATCGTTTGCATGCAGGTCCCGCAGACGACCTCGCTGGCCAGTCCCTACTCAGCGATCGGTTCGCAATTACTAATCAGCAGCCGAGTCGTCAGGGGGTGCCGGGCGGCCAATCGAACGCAGCCACACGGTCGGCAGACTACTGAGAGCCACACCCGGCACCCCTGGGTGAGCCAACCCTACGAATGGCTCGCTCATCCCGTGCAACAACGTAGGGACTACTGAAACGACGGCCGCGCAGCGGCGGCGAGACCGGGGGAACAATCCCCGGCGCCCGCTGTTTCGGCTCCGCGCTCGCGGGCACCCGGCCGGGACGGAAGGGTCGATTCCCCACCCTGGCGAGAGGAAGTGCTGACGTGTCCGCCCACCACGAGCCGTCACACCGGGGCAGCCCGGCAGAGCAGGACCCGAAGGACGAACAGCTGTCGCGCTTCCGTGCCGCACCGGAGCACGACGCCCTCACCACCGACCAGGGCGTACGCGTCGACGACACCGACAACGCCCTGCGCGCCGGGACCCGCGGGCCGACGCTCCTGGAGGACTTCCACAACCGCGAGAAGATCACGCACTTCGACCACGAGCGGATCCCCGAGCGCGTCGTCCACGCCCGCGGCGCCGGAGCGTACGGCTACTTCGAGCCGTACGCGTCGCTGAGCGAGTACACCTGCGCCGACTTCCTGGCCGAGGCGGGCCGCCGCACGCCCGTCTTCGTGCGGTTCTCCACCGTCCAGGGGCCGCGCGGCTCGGCCGACACCGTCCGTGACGTACGCGGCTTCGCCACCAAGTTCTACACGCGCGAGGGCAACTACGACCTGGTCGGCAACAACATGCCGGTGTTCTTCATCCAGGACGCCGTCAAGTTCCCCGACTTCGTGCACGCGGTGAAGATGGAGCCGCAGCACGAGATGCCGACGGGAGCATCGGCCCACGACACGTTCTGGGACTTCGCCTCCCTGCAGCCCGAGACCACCCACATGCTGATGTGGCTCATGTCGGACCGGGCCATCCCGCGCAGTTTCCGCATGATGCAGGGCTTCGGGGTGCACACCTTCCGGTTCGTGACGGCCGACGGGCGCGGCACGTTCGTGAAGTTCCACTGGAAGCCCGTCCTGGGCGTGCACTCGCTCGTGTGGGACGAGGCGCAGATCACCGCGGGCCGCGACCCCGACTTCAACCGGCGGGACCTGTGGGAGTCCATCGAGTCGGGCGCGTACCCGGAGTGGGAGCTGGGCGTCCAGCTGGTCCCGGAGGAGGACGAGTTCGCCTTCGACTTCGACCTGCTCGACGCCACGAAGATCATCCCGGAGGAGCAGGTGCCGGTCCGCCCGATCGGCAAACTGGTCCTCAACCGCAACCCGCAGAACTTCTTCGCCGAGACCGAGCAGGTCGCCTTCCACACGGCGAACGTCGTCCCCGGCATCGACTTCACCAACGACCCGCTGCTGCAGGGACGGAACTTCTCCTACCTCGACACCCAGCTGATCCGGCTGGGCGGGCCGAACTTCAGCCAGCTCCCCGTCAACCGCCCCGTCGCCGACGTCAACCACAACCACCGGGACGGCTTCGGGCAGCAGATCATCCACCCGGGCACGAACTACTTCCCCAACTCGCTCGGCGGCGGCTGCCCCGCGCACGCGGGCGCCGGCGGCGGCGCCGGGGTGTTCCGGCACTACGCCGAACGGGTGGAGGGGCAGAAGATCAGGGAGCGCAGCCCGAGCTTCCAGGACCACTACAGCCAGGCCGCCCTGTTCTGGAACAGCATGGCCGACTGGGAACGGCGCCACATCGTCGAGGCGTTCCGCTTCGAACTGGGCAAGGTGGAGACGGCCGCGGTGCGCGAGCGCATGGTCGGCAACCTGGCCCACGTCAACGGCGAGCTGGCCGCCGCCGTCGCCGACGGCCTGGGCCTGCCCGCCCCCCAGCCCGTCGACGGCATCACCAGCGCGGCGTCACCCGCCCTCAGCCAGGAGAACCTGCGCGGCGAAGGCGCCCGGACCCGCAAGCTCGCCGTCCTGGCCGCCCCCGGAACGCAGGCCGCCCAGATCGAGGCCGTCCGCGAGCGGCTGACGGGCGCGGGCCTGATCGTGGAGGTCCTGGCGGCCAAGGACGGCGAGGTCCCGGCCGCGGGCGGCGGGACGGTGACGGTCGACCGGGCGCTGCCCACCATGGCCTCCGTCCTCTACGACGCCGTGCTCGTCCCCGACGGGACCGAAGCCGTGGACGCGCTCGCCGCCGACCCGGCGGCCGTGCGGTTCGTGGAGGAGGCCTACCGCCACGGCAAGCCGCTGGCCGTCCTCGGCGAGGGCACGCGCCTGCTGACCGCGGCCAAGCTGCCCGAAGAGGTCGTCATGGGCGAGTCGGCCGCCTCGTACGGCATCCTGACGGCCGACGGCACGGCGACGCCCGACGCCCTGGCCGACGCCCTGGTCACCGCCCTGGAGCAGCACCGCTTCCCCTACCGCCCCGGACTGCTGAACTGACGGCGCCGGCGGCCTCGGGCGAGGCCCCGGCACCCGTACGGACACGACAGGAGGACCACCCGATGGGCCGGAAGATCCGCGAGATCATGTCGAACGTCCCCGTGGCCGTGGGGCCGCAGACATCCGTCGTCGAAGTGGCCCGGCGCATGCGCGAGGAGGACATCGGAGCCGTCCTCGTCACCGACGGGGACCGGCTGCGCGGCCTGGTCACCGACCGGGACCTCGTGGTGCGGATCCTGGCCGAGGGCGGCGACCCGGGCGAACGGACCGTCCACCAGGCGTGCAGCGAGGAACTCGTCAGCGTGACCCCGGACGATGCGGCCGAGGACGCGGTGCGCCTGATGCGCGAGCACACCGTCCGCCGGCTGCCGGTGGTCGAGGACGGCCGGGCCGTCGGAATCGTCTCGCTCGGCGACCTGGCGGTCGAACGCGACCGGGGCTCCGCCCTGGGCGACATCAGCGCGGCCGAGCCGAACCGCTAGACGGCCGGGCCCCGCCCGCGGCAACCGGCCGCAGGCGGGGGCCGGGCGCTCATTGCGCCAGCATGCGCAGCACGGCCTCCTCGACGGCTCCCTGCGTGGCCGGCGCCCCCCAGGGCACGCCCCGGCCCAGCTCACCGAGGGCCGGGGCCACCGTGACGCCGTCCTCGTAGAGCTCGAAGACCCGCGGGTTGATGTAGGAGGACCGGCACACCGCAGGGGTGTTGCCCAGATAGACGGCGACCTCCTTGACCGCCCGCACGACGGCGCGCCGCCGTGCGGCCTCCGGCGCCCGGGCCACGGGCTCGGAGACGGCCAGGGCGACGGCCGCCAGGACGGTGGCGTGCCAGGTCCGGAAGTCCTTGGCCGTGACGTCCAGGCCGGCGAGCTCCCGGAGCCAGGCGTTGAGCTCGTCGCTGTCCACCTCGCACCAGCCGCCGCGCCGCCGGTAGGCGAACAGCCGCTGTTCTGGCCGCCGGTGGCGGTGCAGCGAGGCCAGGGTGCGGCAGACGTCCGGATCGGCCACGGCCTGCACGCGGTGCTGACCGCCCTTGGCCGGATAGGCGAAGGTCACCTCGCCCCGGCGGCACGTCAGGTGCTCGCTCAGCATGGTGGTGAGCCCGTACGTGCCGTGCTCCTGGGCGTACGCGTCCGAACCCACCCGGAACAACCCCAGGTCGAGCAGGCGGACCGCGCAGGAGAGCACCCGGTCGTGGGCCAGCCCCCGCTCGCCCAGGTGCCGCCCGGCCGTGCGCCGGACCGCGGGGAGGCACTCGGCCACCCGCAGGACGTGCTCGTGCTTCGCCGCCTCCTGCTGCGCGCGGAACGCCGGGTGGTACAGATACTGGCGGCGTCCGGCCGCGTCCGTCCCCACGGCCTGCAGGTGACCGTTGAGCCACGGGCAGATCCACACCTCCCGCCAGGCCGGCGGAATCGCCAGCCCGCGGATGCGCTCCGCCTCGGCGGCCGGCAGCGGGTCGCCGTGCCGGTCCAGGTAGGCGAAGCCCCGCCCTCGGCGCACCCGGCGGTGCCCCGGCCTGTTGGGGTCGCTGGTGCGAAGGCGCATGGCGTGTCCCTCCGCTCATGTGTCTCTCACCCTACGCCTGCCGCCCGCCGGCCCCCTGCGCCCGCCGTCCGGCGGCCTGTGCGAACCGCCGGGGCGGGAGGGGTTTGCGGACGCGGAAGCCGGTAACCCGGTGCCGGATACGCCCGTACCCGCGGAGAAGGGACGCACGCATGGAGAAGGGACGCACGCATGCCGAGCCCTGACGACGCCCGTGGCCGTCTGCGGCAGAACCTGGAAGAGGAAGGCGAGGCCTACACCAGCGGCGAGGACCACCCGCTGGGGGCCTACGTCGGGGCGATGGGCGTCTACGTCGGGGGGATCGCGGCCCTGGCGGCGGTCGCCCGGCTCACCCGCCGGGAGCTGCCGGACCCCGCCCCCTGGGACGTGGTGCTGTGCGCCGGTGCGACCCACCGGCTGTCCCGGCTGCTGGCCAAGGACCCGGTGACCAGTCCGCTGCGCGCGCCGTTCGCCCGCTACCGGGGCGTCGAGGGCCCCGCCGAACTGGCGGAGGACGTACGCGGCACCGGCGCGCGCAAGGCCATCGGCGAGCTCCTGACCTGCCCTTTCTGCACCGGCATGTGGATCTCCACGGGGATCGCCGCCGGGATGGTCTTCGCGCCGCGCGCGACGCGGCTCGCGTCGGCCACGCTGACCGCGCTCGCCTGCTCCGACCTGCTGCAGTTCGTGCGCGTGCGGATGCAGCAGAAGACCGGGGAATCCGGGGAATAGCCCCCTGGGCACACGGGAGGGAGCAACCATGGCCGACCCGTCCGGCACCAGGGCGCCGGGAACGCTCACGCGCGGCGACGCGCAGCGCGGGCGGTCCGGCGCGGCCGCGTGCCCGCCTCCCCGCGGCGAGCTCACCGCGGCGCTGACCGAGGCGTTCGCCCGCGAGCCGGGCAGCGGACGGCTTCCCGGCCGGGCGCTCGCCGAGCGCGCCGACGTCTACGGAGACGACGTCCAGCTCGCCCTCCACCTCTGCTACGAGCTGCACTACCGCGGCTGGGAGGGCGTCGACGACGGCTGGGAGTGGGACCCCGGCCTGCTGGGCCTGCGCCAGGTCCTGGAGCGGCGCTTCCTGGCCGCCCTGCGCGCCGACGCCCCGGGCACCGGGAACGCCGCGGCGGCCCTGGAGGAACTGGTCCTGGACCGGGCGGGCGGCCCGGACGTCTCACGGTTCCTGCAGCACCGGGGCGAGTGGTGGCACATGCGCGAGTACGCCGTCCACCGCTCGCTCTACCAGCTCAAGGAGGCCGACCCCCACGCGTGGATGATCCCCCGGCTGACGGGCCGGGCCAAGGCCGCGTTCGTCACCGTCGAATACGAGGAGTTCGGCGCCGGCCGCGCCGAGCGGGTGCACGCCGAGCTGTTCGCGGCCCTCATGCGCGACCTGGACCTGGACGACGCCTACGGGCACTACGCGCACGCCGTCCCCGCCGTGACCCTCGCCACGGTCAACCTGATGTCGCTCCTGGGACTGCACCGGGCCCGCAGGGGCGCCCTGGCCGGGCACTTCGCCGTCCTGGAGTGCACCTCCCCGCCCGGTTCCCGCAGGCTCGCCCGGGCGCTGCAGCGCCTCGGCGCCGGGCCGGCGGCCGTCGGCTTCTACACCGAGCACGTCGAGGCGGACGCGGTGCACGAGCAGCTCGTACGCCACGAGTTCATCGGCGGCCTGCTCGCCGGGGAGCCCGGACTGGGGCCGGACGTCGCCTTCGGCATCGCCGCCACCCTGTGGCTGGAGGACCGCCTCACCGACCACCTGCTCGGCGCGTGGGAAGAGGGCAGGAGCTCGCTGCGCGCGCCGCTGAGCTGACTACCCCGTGCCGGTCACGGTGCCGGTCACGAGGTGTCGCGCCGGGACGCGGGACGGCGGCGGTGACTGGTGTCGCACCACGGGAAGACCTGGCTGCGGCGGCACGTGCACAGGGCGACCACCGGCCGGTCCGAGCGCACGATCGTGCCGTCCTCCGTGACGACCTCCACAGGGCCGTCGATCAGCATGGGCCCGCCGGGTTCCTGCCGGACCCGCGGGGCCCGCGGCCGGGGCTCAGACGCGCTGGGCACGGATCACCACCAGTTCCTCCTTCTCCTCGCCGGGCGCCAGGAGGCCCCGGGCGAGGAGCCACTCGGCGCGGGCACGTGTTTCCGGTCCCAGCGGGATCAGAACCCGGTCGATCACTTGCGGCTTCAGCCCGCCGGCGGCCAGCAGCGCCAGGGTGGGCCGTACGCCGCAGAGAGCGGAATGGACCAGCAGCAGGACACCCGAGGGCCGCAGCACCGCGGGCACCTGCGTACACAGCCGGTCCAGCACCGTCCGGCCGTCCTCGCCGCCGTCGAGCGTCCGGGCGATCCCCCGCGGCGGGCGCGGGCCCGGGGGAGTGGGCACGTAGGGCGGATTGGCGACGACGAGATCGAACCGCTCGCCGGCGACCGGGGACAGCAGATCGCCGCGCACCGTCCGGATGCGGCAGCCGGCCAGGAGCCCGTTGAGCCGGGCGGTCAGCACCGCCCGGCCGCACACGTCGATCGCCGTCACCTCGGCGGCCCCTCGCCGGGCGGCGGCGACGGCCAGAGCGCCGCTGCCGGTGCCGACATCCAGGACCCGGGCGGCGCGCGGCAGCTCTTCGCGGCACAGAGCGGCGGCCAGGAGGCGCGTGTCCTCCTGCGGGGGGTACACGCCGGGAAGGACGACGCATCGCATGCACCACGAGTGACCGGGCGTCCCGGGTTTAAACCCGCAGAGACGGCCAGGAGCAGGCGCTGCGATCCGCTCCCCGGCGTAAGGACTTGGCTGCACAAGGTTGCCACGGTGCCCGGAGCGGCACCGCCCCGGGCCTCCCGCACCCCGGCTGAGCTGGGCTTTCACTCAGGGTGAGCGACCCCACAGCCGATCGGCTTCCCCGGGCGGGGAAGCGCTTGTGACGATGTCATGGACGCCGGAGCAGCGCCGCGGGAACGGTTCTGCGGTCCCGGCGTTTTTCCCGGCCTGCTGCTTCAGGGACGCCCTGGATGCTCTCGCCGCCCGGCAGGGGCGCGATCGTGGCCGGCCCGCCGCCCAGGACGCCCACGACCCCGGACCGGAGCCTTGCGCCTTTTCTCTCGCCAGCATGCCAGCACGTCTGTGCCCGCAGCCGCCGCAGTGCGGCCCGTGCGGGCGCTCCTCCGTCGCCGCCCGGCGGGCGGGAACCGGTCGCCGTGGCGCTGCCTGCGCAGCCGCAGCATGCGCTGGTGGTCCGCTGCGAACCTGGTGTCGAACCTGGGCACCTGGATGCAGCTGACCGTGCAGAACCTGCTCGTCCTCCAGCTCACCGGCTCCGCCGCCGCGACCGGCCTGTCGCTCGCGGTGCAGGCCGCGCCCGGCCTGCTCTTCGGGCTGCTCGGCGGCGCCGTCGTCGACCGCTGGCCCCGGAAGGTGACCGCCGCGGTCAGCCAGGCCCTGCTGGCGCTCGTCGCCTTCGCCACGGCCGCGCTGGTCGCGTTCGGCATGCTCACCGTTCCCGTCCTGATGGCCCTCGCGGCCGTCACCGGCCTGATCGCCACCGTGGACGGTCCCGCGACGTCGCTGCTGGGCAACGACCTCGTCCCCGAGGAGGACGTGCCCTCCGCGATCGCGCTCGGGTCGGTGGTGCACAGCGTCGGCCGGCTGGCCGGCACCGCCCTGGCCGCCGTGGGCATCGCCGCGATCGGCACCGCCGGCGCCTACGCGATCAATGGTCTGTCGTTCCTCTTCGTGACCGCGGTCATCCCCTTCCTGCGGCTGCACCCGGCCGCCGCCGCGGCCGCCGAGGCGGCCCCGGTGACACGCGAGGAGCGCAAGGCGGTCGCCCGCGGCGGCCTGTCCTTCTTCCTCAGCCGCCGGACCCTGGTCGCGCTGGCCGTCATCGGTGCGGTGAGCGCCGTCCTGGGCCGCAACTACCAGCTGACCCTGGCCACGCTCGTCACCGGCCCGCTGCACGGCGGCCCGGGCGCGTACGGCCTGGTCTCCGCGCTGCTGGCCGTCGGCGGCATCGCCGGTGCCGTCGTGGCCGGACGCCTGCGGCGGCCCACGGTCCGCGTCGTCGCCCTGCTGGCGGCCGCCGGTGCCCTGCTGCAGGTCGTCGCCGGTCTCAGCCCCGTCCTCGCCGTACTGCTGATCATGGTCGTGCCCATGGCGATCGCCGAGTCCGTGGCCGACACCGCCACGGCGACCGTGCTGCAGACCGACCCGCCGGCGCACATGCGCGGCCGTGTCCTGGGCGTGTGGCGCAGCGTCAGCACCGGCTGGAGTCTGGCCGGGCCGCCGCTGCTGGGCCTGCTGGTGCAGGGGGCCGGTGAGCGCGGCGCGCTCGTGATCGGCGGAGTCGTCATCGTCGCCGTGATCGCGGCCGGTGCCCTCGCCCGGCGCCGCCGCACGCCGTCGCGGCCCGTGGCCGTCCCGGCCGCCGTGCCCGCCGCCGCCGAGCCGGTCTTCCAGCCCGCGGCCTGAGCCGGCCCGAGGCCGCGGCCCGAGCCGGTCCGGGCCCGCGGCCCGAGCCCGTCCGGGCCGTGGTCACACGATCGCGGCCCAGATGAGCACGGTGACGGCGAAGAGCACCACCATGGTGCCGATGACGATGACGGGCGCCTTGCCCCAGCCCCGCGAGAGGTCGTCCCGCGGGCCGGCGCCGCTGGTGCTGTCCTCGCCCGGCGGGGTCTCGCCGGGCGGCACTCCGCCGCCCGGTTCCAGGCCGGGGGTGCGGTCGGGTTCGGGGTCGTGGGTCACGACGGGGCCCCTTTCCTCGGTGCGCCGGCTCGCGGCCTTCCGCGAAGGCCCGGCCCGGCCACCTTCACACGACGCGGGCCGGGGTGCGCGCTGTGGTGCGCAGTTGTGTGACAACGGGCCCGGCCACGGATGACCGTTGTGCGGGCGGGTACCCCGCGGCGGGTGAGAATCCAGCATCCCGCCCATCGCGACGGTGACCGCAGGGGCCTCTTCGAGCGGTTCGCCGAGAAGGCCTCCCACTTCACCAGCTCCCGGCCGTTCTTCGGGCTGTGCCTGCTGCTCGTGGTGAACTTCGTGGCCATGCACGTCCTACGGCTCTCGGTCGAGCTGGAGCTGCTCGCCGCGGGCCTCATGACGTGCGTGACGCTCCTGCTGCTCGCCCTGCTGAAGAACTCCGAGCTGCGGGCCGAGCACGCCATCCAGCGCAAGCTCGACGCGGTGGCCGAGGCCCTGCTGGAGCACCACGAGGGCACGGGCGACGGCAAGGCCTTCGACGCGCTGCGCGACGCCGTCCGGATGGAGGAGGAGATCTGAATCCTCCGCCCGGATCGTGACTGCGGTAGGAGCTCCGGCTCCTCCGCCGGGGCTGTCACCGCGGCTCCGTCCCCGGGACCGGTCGTCCGCGGCGCTCGTGCGCGGCGGCCGCGCGCGTGGCGAGCAGGGTGCTCGACCGCCCGTCGACGTACGGCAGGAGGACGGCCTGCCCGCCCCAGGAGGCGAGTTGCGCGGCCTCGGGCATCTGCTCCACCGAGTAGTCCCCGCCCTTGACCCACACGTGCGGGCGCAGCCGGGCGACCAGCCGCTCCGGGGTGTCCTCGTCGAAGGCCACGACCGCGTCCACGCACTGCAGGGCCCGCAGCACCCGGATGCGGTCCGGGAGCGGGTTGATGGGGCGGGCGGGGCCCTTGCGGCGGCGTACCGAGGCGTCCGAGTTGAGGCAGACGATCAGGCAGTCGCCGATGCCCCGGGCCTGCTGGAGCATGCTGACGTGCCCGGCGTGCAGCAGGTCGAAGCAGCCGCCCGCCGCGACGACCGTGCCCCCGGCCGCCCGGACCCGGTGGGCCAGCCGGACGCCGTCGTCGGGCTCCTCGCCCGCGGCCCCGGTCTCCGGGCCGGCGGGCTCGTCGGGGACGCGCTCCCGGACGGCGGTGCGGGCGCCGCCCTCGGCGACGTAGCGGGTGGCCGCCGCCACCGCGCCCTGCACGGCCTCGGCCGGCAGCGCGCCGTCGCCCAGCAGCCCGGCCGCCGTTGCCGCGAAGCAGTCTCCCGCTCCGCACGCGTCGCCGTCGTGCCGGGTGGCCGCCGGCACGAGCAGGGGGCTGTCGCCGTGGGAGAGGAGCGCGCCCCGCGCGCCGAGGGTGACGGCCACTCCGGCGGCCTGCCAGCGCCCGACCAGCTGTTCGGCCATGCGGGCCACCGTGAGCAGGTCCTCGCCGCCGGTGTCGTCGGCGGCCTCTTCCAGGCCCAGGAACCGGCGGGCCTCCTCGCCGGTCGGGGTCACCAGGCGGGCTCCCGGTACGGGCGGGCCGCCGCGGGGGTGGGGGTCCCACACCAGGGTGGCGCGCACGGCCCGGCTGGCGAGCGCGTCGCGCATCGCGTCGGCCGTGCCCCGGGCGTAGTCCGCGACGAGCAGGGCCGGGGCCTGTGCCACGGCCCGGCACGCCGCGTCGGTCGCGTCGGCGGCCCGGCCGGTGCCGCGGTCCAGCCGGACCACGGGCCGCCGGCCGGCCATGACGCGCGTCTTCTCGGACAGGCCGCCGTCGAGGGGCAGCTCCACCAGCGTCACGACGGGCTCCAGCAGCTCGCGCACCTGCCGGCTCGCCGGGTCCGTGCCCAGCGCGGTGACCAGGGTGACCGGGCGTCCGCCGCGGGCGGCCAGGCAGGCGGCCAGCGCCGCGCCACCGGGCCGGAGGTGTTCGGAGCAGCCGTCGAGGACCGGGACGGGGGCGTCCGGTGCGAGCCGCTCGGCCGTGCCCACGAGGTCACGGTCGAGGAGGGTGTCCCCGACGACCACCAGGGGAGTGGTTCCGCTCATGTCGTCCATGGGCCGCCGGCCCCTTTCTCGTTCGGGCTTCTTGCCTCAACCCGGTTGCACGCCGAGTTCCGTGTCGAAGGCGCCGCACATCAAGTGCACCGCCACCAGGTGCAGTTCCTGGACGGTCGCGGTCGTGGCCGCCTCGACGCACAGCGTCTCGTCGCTGACTGCGGCCAGGGGGTTGGGCGCGGGTCCGGTCAGCGCCCACACGTGGGCGGCCGACTCGTGCCCGGCAGCGGCGGCGGACAGCAGGTTGGGGCTGGCGCCGCTCGTCGACAGCAGGATCAGGACGTCGCCGGGGCGGGCGTGCGCCCGCACCTGGCGCGCGAACAGCTCGTCCGCGCCGTAGTCGTTGACGATCGCGGTGCAGCTGGAGGTGTCCGCGTGCAGGGCGATGGCGGAGAACGGTGCCCGGTCCGCGCGGTAGCGGCCGACGAGCTCGGCCGTGAGGTGCTGGGCCTGGGCGGCGCTGCCGCCGTTGCCCGCCGCGAGCAGCCGGCCGCCGGCCGGCAGGGTCGCGGCGAGCCGGGCGCCCCAGCGCTCGGCGGTGTGCACGTGCTCGGCGCGGAACCGCTCCAGCGCGGCGAGGAGGCGGCCGCAGTGGTCGCCGTGCGCGGCGCCGGCGGGCCGGGACGTACGGGTGGTGGTCATCGGGCACCTCCGGAGGGCAGGGACGCGGGGGCGGCGACGCGGTCGTAGACCTCCTCCGCGCCCCGGGCCACGTGATCCCAGGTGAACCGGTTCAGCACGCGCGCCCGCCCGGCTCTGCCGAAGGACGCGAGGCGCTGCGGAGCACCGAGGAGGCCGCGCACCGCCTGCGCGAG
Organism: Streptomyces sp. URMC 127; assembly: GCF_051386535.1. NCBI lineage: Bacteria > Bacillati > Actinomycetota > Actinomycetes > Kitasatosporales > Streptomycetaceae > Streptomyces > Streptomyces sp. URMC 127. Next base: position 32,011 of record NZ_JBPQTW010000008.1, on the reverse strand, counting down.
GTGCTCGGGGCTGCCCGGCTCGACCAGCAGGCCCGTCTCGCCGTGGGCGACGGTGTCGCGGTGCCCGCCCACGTCCGTGGCGATCACCGGCACGCCGCAGGCCATGGCTTCGAGCGGCACGATCCCGAACGGCTCGTAGACCGGCGTGCACAGGACCACGTCGGCGCTGCGGATCAGCGAGGGCATCTCTTCGTGCGGCACGCAGCCCAGCAGCACCAGCCGGTCCGCGACGCCGAGGCGCCCGGCCAGCTCCCGCAGCCTCACCGCTTCGGGGTCCGTCTGCAGAGCGGCGCCGGGAGGGCCGCCCGCCACCAGCAGTTCCGTGCCGGGGATGTCCGCGAGGGCGCGGAGCGCGAGGTCGAAGCCCTTGCGGGCGACGAGCCTGCCGATGGCGAGGAGACGGTGCCGCTCCCGGCGCTCCGGGGCGGGCGCGAGGGGCCCGTGCGGGGTGAAGTGGCCGGTGTCCACGCCGCACGGCACGACGGAGCAGCGGTGCCCGGGTATGCCCATGGCCCGCAGCTCCCGCACCTCGTCCGAGCAGGTCGCCAGGATCCTGGCACAGGACATGCCGATCCGCCGTTCGACGTCGGGGCGCCCGGCCGGGCTGGTGTCCGCGGCACCCTGGTGGCGGCGCTTGACCGTGCCCAGCGCGTGGTACGTCTGGACGACCGGCACCGTCAGGTGGGTGGTGGCCAGCAGCGCGGCGAGGCCGGACATCCAGAAGTGGGCGTGCACCACTTCTGGCGGCTCCTGCTCCCAGGCCTCGGCGAGGCGGGCGCCGAAGCAGGGCATGTGCTCGAACAGGTCGTCCTTGGCGAGCGCGCGGGCGGGACCGGCCCGTACGTGCTCGACCACGGCGCCCGACGGCAGCGGCACCCGGTCGGGCAGGGCTTCGCTGTCCCTGCGCGTGTAGACGGTCACCTCGTGCCCCCGGCCGGCCAGCCGGTCCGCCAGGCGCGCGACGTACACGTTCTGGCCTCCCGCGTCGGGTCCGCCGAGGGCGGCGAGCGGGCTCGCGTGCTCCGACACCATGACGATCTTCATCGGGTCACCTCCTTGAGCAGCCGGTCCCAGTCGTCCAGGAACCGGGGCAGGCCGTACCGGGCGAGCGCCGCCGCGCGGGCCGCACGGCCGGTCTCCCGGGCCGCCCCAGGATCGGCGAGGAAGCCGCGCAGGGCGTCGCACAGGACGTCCGGGCGGTTGGAGACCACCCCCGCCCCCGGCGGGACGGCCTCGGCCACCTCGGTGGTCGCCAGGGCCACGACCGGCATGCCCAGGTGCATGGCCTCCAGGAGCGACAGGCCCAGCGACGTCCACCGCACGGGGTGGAGGTAGACCCGGCGCTCGGCCAGTGCGCGGTGCAGCGCCGCCTGCGGCAGGTCCTGCGCCCGGCACCGCTCGCGCGGAAGCCCGAGACGCTCGGCGACGCGCTCGGTGCGCATGCCGAAGACGTCCAGGGGAGCCGCCTCGCAGAAGCGGCCGAGCAGGTCGGTGCCGGTTGTCCGGCCGCGTCGCAGGGGCTCGTTGACCACCACGGCGGCCCGCTCCAGCGTGCCCGTCCACAGCGGCCCGGGGTCGACGATGCCGTGCTCGATCACCGTGGTGGGGGTCGTGCCGCAGTCCCAGAACAGCCGGTTGAAATGGGTGACGTGCACGATCGTCAGATCGGGCCGGTCGGCCGCCGGATGCCGCGTGTCGGGTACGGGGCCGCCCGGCGCGTTGTGCTCCAGGTAGACGGTGGGCACATCCCGTCCGGGGCGCCGGCCGAGCCACTGCCGGGCGAGCTCGAATTCCCGCGGGCGCTGGAGGACCAGCACGTCGGCGCCGGCGTCGCGCAGCTGCTCCGGGGGCACTTCGACGACGGAGCCGGGCCAGTCGAAGGTGACGGCGCGGCCCAGCCCGTCGGGCCCCCGGTCCGGGGTGACCGGCACCAGGTAGGTGTGCTGGCCCTGGACGAACGCCGTCGTCCACGAGCCGTGCACGTGCCACAGCAAGATCCTCACGGCGATCACTCCGTCCGTTCGGCGGTCCCCGCCCCGTGCGGGCCGGGTTCGAGGCCGGGCGCGCGTCCCGCGAGCTTCTCCACGGCGGCCAGGACGTCCTCCGGGGAGACCTCGTTCAGGCACGGGTGCCCGGCGACGGGGCAGACCCGGGCGCGGCTGCCCGCGCACGGCGCCCCCTGGTCCCCGAGGAGCACGTGCGGAACCCCGAAGGGCGCCCACCGCTCGGCGGGCACCACGGGCGCGAAGAGGGACACCACCGGGGTGCCCACGGCGGCGGCCAGGTGGGCGGGGCCGGTGTTGCCGGCCACCACCACGGCCGCCCGGGCGAGCACACCGGCGAGCGCGGCGGGCGTGGTGCGGCCGCCCAGGTCGAGGGCGGCACCGTTGGCGACGAACGCCGTCAGGTCCCGTTCGCCGGGGCCGCCGGTCACCACCGTCCGGTAGCCGGCCCGCAGCAGCAGCCGCACGGTCGCGGCGAGCCGCTCGCGCCCCCAGCGGCGCGCCGGCACGGCCGCACCGGGGTGCACGACCACATAGCCGTCCTCCACGCAGCCGTCCTCACCGGCCGGGCAGCCGTCCGCGGGCGGCCTGCGGACGGCGAGCCGCCCGTCGTCGCCCTCCGGCAAGGGGAAACCCGCCGCCTCGGCGAGGTCGAGCGCGGCTTCCGCCTCGTGCCGGTGCGGCCGCCGGTGGTGCCGGACGTCCAGCAGCGCTCCCGGGTAGTCCTCGCAGTCCGCCGCCAGGCGCCGCACACCGGCCATGCGCAGCAGCAACGCCAGCGGCAGCGGGCTCTGGTGGTACGACGTCAGGATCAGGGCCTCGTCCGGCGGGTCCTGGCCGATGCGGGCGACGATCCGGGCCACGTCCGGCGCGTCCACCGGCGGCGGGTCGAAACCCACCCAGGGCGCGTCCCAGACGATCACCTCGTCCACCCCCGGCAGCATGCGCGCCGCGGGGGCACCGAGCGGGCCGCACAGCAGCGTCGTGTGCTCGGCGCGGGCGGCGACCGCCCGCACCGCCGGCCCGGCGAGCAGCACGTCACCGAAGCTGTCCATCCGCGCGACCATGGCTCTCACCGCGGGCCACCCCCTCGCGCCCGCACCGCCGGGCCGGGCAGTGCCAAGGGCCCGGGCACGGCCCCGTCGAGCACCATGCGCACCGCGGCCGTCAGGTCCGGGGCCGAGCGCGGTGCGCGGGCCACCTCGCCGGGCAGCGTGACCGGTGTGGGTACGAGCACTCCCGCCGCGCCCGCGGCGGCCGCCGCCTCCATGTCGCTGCCGATGTCCCCGATCACCACGCACCGTGCCGGTGCGACGCCCAGGGCCCGGGCGGCCGACAGGATCAGCCCGGGGGCCGGCTTGCGGCAGGCACAGCCGGCGTCCGGGTGGTGCGGGCAGATCCGCCACACGTCGAAGGGACCGAGCAAGGCGTCCACCCGTGCGTTGACCCGCCGCACCTGACCGGAGGCCAGCAGCCCCCGGCCGACGCCCGACTGATTGGTGACCACCGCCGTCCGCACGCCCCGCCTGCGCAGCAGCGCCAGGGCCCGGGCGGCGCCCGGCAGCGGCACGACCCGGGCGGGGTCGCCGTTGTAGGGCACGTCCTCGATCAGCGTGCCGTCCCGGTCGAACAGCACGGCCGAAGGGAGCGGGGAGGGGGCCCGCAGCCCTGCGCCCCGCGGACGGCCGCTCATGGCGTGGGCTCCTTCCGTGCCGCTCGCCCGGGCAGCACCGGCACCGGCGGAGCGCTTCGGCCGGGCAGGGGCTGCGCGCCGCGGTGGCGCACGGTGCCCCGCAGCCGGTGCCAGACCGCGGCCGGGGGGATGGCGACGCTCGTGGCCACCATGGCCGCGACCTCCTGCGGGGTCCGCGGGCCGGGAGCGATCCGGGCCCACGCGAACTCGGCGGTGCCCAGGGCCCAGGCGAGCCCGGCCACCGCACCGGCGAGCGGGCGGCGGGCCAGGGCGAACACCGCCGCGGCGGCCCCGGCGGCGGTGACGGCCGCGTGCCGCCGCAGCCGCCCGCGCGGTGCCTCCGCCCGCTCCCACCAGGTGCGGCCGTGCAGCCGCACCATCAAGGCGTCGTCGGCGTTGCCGGCCTGCCGGCGCAGCGACGCCCAGGCGCCGGAGGGGCGCACCGGGTGCCGGGTGACGCGTCCTCCCCTCTCCAGCCGCCACCCCGCGGCCATGACCCGCAGGGCCAGCTCGGCGTCCTCCCGGAAGGCCCGCGGGAACCGCTCGTCGAAGCCGCCCACGGAGTCGAGCAGACAGGTGCGGTAGGCCATGTCGGCCGTCGCCCAGCGGGCCCCGGCCAGCCCGGCGGTGGCGCGCTCCCAGTCCGTCGGCCGCCGCCCGGCGGGCAGCGGCACGTCGAGGACGCCCTGCACCCCGCCCGTCCCCGGCGCCGCACGCTGCAGGTCGCGGCACACCTCCGTGCGCCACGCGGGCGTCACGCGCACGTCGTCGTCGAGGAAGACCACCCAGGGCGCGGTCACCGCCGCCCAGCCCCTGTTGCGGGCCGCGGCCGGCCCCTTCCCTGCGCCGGACAGCAGCGTGGCGACCCGGCGCAGGTCGCCGAGCGCCTCCAGCGACAGCGGCGGCCGCCCGTGCCGGGGCCCCGGGCGGTCGTGCACGACCACCACCTCGCGCGGCGCCGGGCCCACGGAGCGGGCCAGCGCGGCCAGGCAGTCGTCCAGGCAGGGGCGCCCGAGGGTGGGAATGACCACCGCGTAGTCCACGGGAGTGCTCACGCCGCCTCCCCCGTCCCGCAGAACCGGCTCCGCCGCACCGCGTACGGGCCGATCGCCAGCAGGTCCACCGGTGCCGAGCCGAAGCACTCCAGGGCGTCCCGCGGATCGTCGACCATCGGCCGGCCCGCCGTGTTGAGGCTGGTGTTGACGACCACGGGAAGCCCCGTCCGCCGCTCGAACGCGTCCAGCATCCGGGCCACCAGCGGCTCGCGCGCCGGGTCGACCGTCTGGATCCGCGCGGTGCCGTCGACGTGCACGACCGCCGGGATCCGGTCCCGCCACGGCTGCTTCACCCCGTGGACGAAGAGCATGTACGGGCTCGGCAGCGGCCCCTGGAAGATCTCCGCGGCCCGGTCCGCCGCGACCATCGGCGCCACCGGCCGGAACTCCTCGCGGCCCTTGACGTGGTTCAGCCGTTCCAGATTGGCCACGTGACCGGGGTGGGCGAGCAGCGACCGGTGCCCCAGCGCCCGGGGCCCGTACTCACTGCGCCCCTGGAACCAGGCCACGATGCCGTCGCGCGCCAGCTCCTCGGCCACCGCCTCAGCGATGTCGCGAGGCCGCTCGTACGGCACGCGCGCCCGCTCCAGCCAGCCCCTCAGCTCCTCGTCCGACCACTCCCGGCCCAGGTCCGCGCCCTCCATCGGATCCGGCAACCGCCCCTCGGACGCCTCCAGTTGCAGCGCGCCGCCGAGTGCGGTGCCGGCGTCACCGGCCGCGGGCTGCACCCACACCCGGCGGAAGGGGCCCTCCTCGGCGATCCGCGAATTGGCCACGCAGTTGAGCGCCACCCCGCCCGCCATGGCCAGCGCCTGAGCACCCGTCCGGCCGTGCAGCCAGCGCACCAGGTCGAGGAGCACCTCCTCCAGGCACGTCTGGGTGCTCGCCGCCAGGTCGGCGTGGTCCTGCGTCCACTCCTGCCCCGGGGCCCGCGGCTCGGTCAGCGCCGCCCACGGCACCGCGTGCGCGGCGAAACCACCGTCCCCCGTCGCGTACATGTGGGCCCGCATCTCCGTCAGGAACCGGGGCTTGCCGTAGGCCGCCAGCGCCATCACCTTGTACTCGTCGCTGCTGCGCAGGAAGCCCAGGTGCTCGGTCAGGCCCTCGTAGACCAGCCCCAGCGAGGACGGCAGGTCCTGCGCGGCCAGCACCTCCAGATGACCGCCCCGGTACACCCCCGCCAGGTGCGAGGCGCACTCGCCGCGCCCGTCCAGCACCAGGACGGCGCTGTCGCGGTCCGGCGCGGCGAGCCCCGCGGAGGCGGCGTGCGCGACGTGATGGGGAACGAAACGCACCTGCTCCGGGTCCAGACCCGGCAGCGCCTCCGCCAGGAACTGCGGCGCCTCCCTGGCGTACGTCTGGCGCAGGCTGTCCCACGGGTCGTCGAGCTCCATCGACTCCGCCGGGCGGGCGAGGGCGGGGTCGTAGGAGTAGGTGACCGCGTCGAGATCCGCCGGGCGCAGCCCGGCCCGGTCCAGACACCACTTCGCGGACTGGACCGGCAGCTCCCAGGCAGCGAACGGGACCGGCCGCTTGCCGTGCTTGCGCCGCGAGAACCGCTCCTCCTCCGCCGCGGCGACGATTCTCCCGTCGGCGACCAGAGCGGCCGCGGGGTCGTGGAAGAGGGCGTTGATTCCGAGGATGCGCATGGCTTGCTCCGTCTCCGGGCGGGGGCCTGATCAGGGCACGGCAGGGGGCACGTTCGGATCGCGGCGCGGCTAGGGCAGGGTGGAGCGGGCGAACCACTCGACGGTCCGCTTGAGCCCTTCCTCGCAGCCCACGCGCGGCTGCCAGCCCAGCAGCCGGCGGGCCGTCGTCGTGTCGGGGCGGCGCTTTCCGGGGTCGTCCACCGGGCGGTCCACGAAGCGGATGGTGGACGCGGAGCCGGTCAGGCCGATGATGCGCTCGGCGAGTTCGAGCACCGACTTCTCGTCGGAGCCGCCGATGTTGACCGGGCCCGGGTGACCGCTCGCGGCGAGGGCCAGGATGCCGTCGACCGTGTCGTCGACGTAGGTGAGACAGCGGGTCTGGCTGCCGTCCCCGGCGACCGTCACCGGCTCGCCCGCGAGGGCCTGCCGGATGAACGTCGGCACGGCCCGGCCGTCCTCGGCCCGCATCCGGGGGCCGTAGGTGTTGAAGATGCGGACGATCGCCGTGTCCGCGCCGTGCGTGCGCCGGTACGCGCTCACCAGCGCCTCGGCGTAGCGCTTGGACTCGTCGTAGACGCTGCGCGGCCCGATCGGGTTGACGTTGCCCCAGTACTGCTCGCGCTGAGGGTGTTCCAGCGGGTCGCCGTACACCTCCGAGGTGGAGGCGAGCAGGAAGCGGGCGCCGTCGCGCAGGGCCAGGTCCAGCGCCGTGCGCGTGCCGTCGCTGCCCGCTTCCAGCGTCTCGATGGGCAGCCGCAGGTAGTCGGCGGGGGAGGCGGGGCACGCCAGGTCGAGCACCAGGTCGACCGGCCCGGGGACGGAGCCGAGACTGCCGGGCCGGGTGACGTCCGCCTCCGCGAAGTGGAAGCGGGGATCCGCCTCCAGGTGACGGAAGTTGGCCGCGGATCCGGTCGACAGGTTGTCGACGCAGTGCACTTCGGTGCCTTCGGCCAGGAGCCGCTCGCAGATGTGGGAACCGATGAAGCCGGCCCCGCCGGTCACCAGTGCGCGATTCCAGTCCCTGCCCATGACGAGCCTCCTTCGCATGCGCGCGGCCGCCGACAGCCCGTCGTACGGGACGGGAAGGGAAAGAAAAAGCGGAGGGAATCCGTCGGCAACGCGTGTCTTCAGTTCGGCCGCCCCTCGTCCCTGACGTGGTCCGTGGCCCGGGTCCGTGATGCGGCCCGTGGCGCGGGGAGGACGGCTCGGCTTCCGTTGCTGCTCGGGAGCTGCTCGCGGGTCCGGAAGGCGACGCCCGGTCTGCGCAGCGTGAACGACTCCTAGAAGCGTCGCACAGAGCGACGAACTACTCCACTCGGGAGCCGCCGGGGGTGCGCCTGCCGGACGGGAGGGGCCGCGGCGCCCCTGACCGAGGCCGCCGCGGCTGCCCTTGCTGCTCGCTGCTGCTCATTTCTGCTCGCTGCTGCTCGTTGCCGCTCGTGGCTGCTCGTTCAGGAGACGACGACCTTCACGCTGGTCACCTCCGGGTCGGCGGCGTCCGGGACGACCATGCCCGCCTCCACCCCGGTGCGCAGGTAGCGCAGCACCTCCGTGCCGAGCCGCTCGCCCGGCACGACAGCGGGGATGCCGGGCGGGTAGGGAGTCAGCATCTCGGCGGCGATACGGCCCGCCGCCTCGTCCCACGGCACCTGCTCGGAACTGCCGAAGAACGCGTCCCGGGGCAGCATCACCTGCTCCAGCCGCAGTTCCGGCGGATCGGGCACCTCCACGCTCCGGGCCGGGCGCAGCGCCGCGGCGTTCTCCACCAGGTCGCGCAGGGCGTCGAGCAGGATCCGCGCCGTCTGCTCGTCGTCGGCATGCGTGAGTTGGGCGCTGATCCGCCGGTGATCGGACACGTGGAGGTTCACCCGGTGCCGCTCCCGCAGCCAGTCGGCGGCCCGGTACCCGGTCGTGCCCAGGGCGGACAGATCGACGATGACCTGAAGGGGGTCCAGGTCAGCCGCGCGGCCGGGCCCGCAGAAGTCGGCGCGCCCGTGGACGTGCAGGCCCTCCAGCTCCTCGATGCGCCCGCGTACCGTCTCCGCCAGGCCGAGGGCGCGGTCGTACAGCTTCCGGCCGTCCAGGACCATCTGGCGGCGCCATCCGTCGAGGGCCGCGTAGACGAGCACGGAGGGACTCGTGGTGCCGAGCAGGCCCGCGCACGAGCTCAGCTTCTCCGCCTGGAGCCGGTCGCCCTGGAGGTGGAAGACCGAGCTCTGCTCCAGGCCGGACCCCATCTTGTGCACGGACGTGACGCACACGTCGGCGCCGGCGTCCATGGCCCACGTGGGCAGGTCCGGGTGGAACGGCAGGTGCGCGCCCCACGCCTCGTCCACGATCAGGGGCTTGTCCAGCCGGTGACAGACCTCGGCGACCCCCGAGAGGTCCGCGCAGGTGCCGTACGGGGTGGGGCTGGTGATCAACGCTCCCTTGGCATCGGGGTGCCGGTCGAAGGCCTCGGCGAAGGCACGGGCGGACGGCGGGTGCGCCAGGTGCAGGCCGGCGTCCCACTGCGGGTCCACCCACACGGGACGCACACCGGAGAGGATCAGCCCCGACACCACCGACTTGTGGGCGTCCCGGCCGATCAGCAGCTCTTCGTGGGGCCCGGCGACCGCCAGCATGGCGGCCTTGACCGACAGGGAACTGCCGCAGGTGGAGAAGAACGTGTGCTCGGCACCGACGGCATCCGCCATCAGTTCCTCGGCGCGCTCCAGCACGCGCTGCGAGCTCTTGCGGTCGTCCAGGCCGCTGGTGGCCAGGACGTCCCCCGTGAAGACCGCGTCCCCCAGGACCTCCAGGACCTGGGGGTCGGTGCCCCGGGCCTGCTTGTGACCCGGGGGAGTGAAGGGAGTCTGTCCTTGGGCGTGGTAGGCGGCGAGTGCTTCCAGTACGGGCGCGCACGTGTGGTCCATGGAAGAACTCCTTGCCCCCGTTCGGGAGAGACAGACGTGGCGGAACCGGTGTGCGGGTGGGACGGTGCCGGCGCCTCCAGCAGGGGGCCCGGCGCCTCCAGCCCACGCCGTCCCCTGCCCGTCCGCAACCGGAGGCGGAACGGCGGGCGGAACCGCAGGCCACCGGACCGGAGGTGGTCCGGGCGGCGTCGCGTGGAAGGCCCCCAGCGCTCCGGGGCCCGGCGATGCGCCTCGCGGCGCGCCTCGCGACGCGCCCGATCGGAGTATGCATGGCGGGCGCCGGTGCCGGGCAGATGCCAGCGTGGCTGACGAGGACGGCCAGGGCCGTAGCCGGTGAGGCCGGCCGCGCCGGCAGCCGCTCCGCCCGATCAGCCACCGGCGACCGACCACGAGGCGGCAACCATGACCGCGTACGACGACATGACCAGCGCCGCGGACTCCCCGCACCCTCGCGCGGCGGTCTTCGACGTGGACGGCACGCTCGTGGACACCAACTACCTGCACGCGGTCTGCTGGTGGGAAGCCTTCCACCAGGCGGGCCACCGCGTCGCCATGACGGACATCCACCACACCGTCGGCATGGGCTCGGGCCGGCTCCTGGACCGGCTGCTCGGCGAGGACCGGGACCACGACGGCGACGAGTCGCTCAACGCCGCGCACAAAACCCTCTACGCCACCTGGTTCGACCGCCTCCCGGTGCTCGACGGAGCGGCCGCGCTGCTGCGCGCCCTCGCGGACCGGGACTGGCGGGTCGTCCTGGCCACCTCCGCGCAGGGCTCCGAACTCGCCGCGCTGCGGCGCGCGATCGGGGCCGACGACGCGATTCTCGGAGCCACCAGCGCGGATGACGTGGAGGCGAGCAAGCCCGCCCCCGATCCGGTGGAGCAGGCGCTCGAAGAGGCCGGAGTGCCCCCGGAACGAGCCCTGTTCGTCGGGGACACCGTCTGGGACGTCAAAGCGGCGCGCGAGGCCGGCGTCGGCTGCATCGCGCTGCTGTCCGGGGGAATCGGCCGTGCCGAGCTGGAGGAGGCGGGGGCCGTCGCCGTCTACCGCGACCCCGCCGCGCTCCTGGCGGGTCTGGACGACAGCCCGTTCGCCCGCATGGAGCGCGCGGGGAGCTGACCGCCTCCCGCGGCGTCAGCTGGTGAAGCGGTGGTCCTCCTCGACGACGGGAGCGGCCGGAGGCGGCGGCTGCGTGTGCCTGCGTTTGAACACGCTGACGTACGCGACCGTGCCGATGAACCCGACCACCATCAGGATCAGGCCGACAAGAGTGAGGTTCATGCCTTCCACGTGCCAGTCCACGGCGAAGCTGAGGATCGCACCCACGGCTATCAGACCGATGCACCATCCCATGCCCATGGTTGATACCTCCATCCGTTTGACTCAGGGGCGCGTACCCCCGGCCGGGAGGGTCAACCATCGGGCCTCGCTCGCAGGGCCTGCCGCTGCCGTGACCTACCGGTAGTGGCGCCTGCGGGCCTGCCAGTGGCGGTACCGGCGGGTCTGCCAGTGGTGGTCGGCGGGCCTACCAGTAGTGGCGCCGGCCGCCCACGGCGTGCCCGGCGGCTCCCAGGAGCCACAGGATGAGACCGATGACGACCAGAATGATGCCGATCGTCCACAAGATATGGATTCCCACGAGGAATCCGATGATGAGGAGTATGAGACCAAGGATGATCATGACGATCTCCTGGGGTTCCGTTTTGCTGGTGTCGTCGGACCAGGACGCTTGAGCCTTCAAGATCTACGACGCGCAAGCGGCTAAGGCCCACATATCAGGATATCGCCGGCGCCCGAGGCCGGAAAGACGGGGCAGCGCCGCCCCGGAGCAGCACTGCCGCTCATCACTGTTCGCCACGTTTCCCGGCGCTTCCCGGCTGCTCGCCACTCTTCCCGGCTACTCGCCGTGCTTCCTTCTGTGTTTCCTGACCTTGGCGACCGACTCCCTCGCCTTGGCTTCCAGCTTCTCGATGTGCCCCTGGGCCTCCCGCTTCGGATTGCCCGTGAGGCGCCCGGCGGTCTCCTTCACAGCGCCCTTGACCTGCTTGGCCTTGTCCGTCGCCTTGCCCATGATCGTCATCTCCTGCGGGACGGGAGTGCTCGTGCGAGACGGGAGTGCTCGTGCCTCCAGCTCACTCCCCGCACTCCGCCGGTGCAACCGGTGGTGCGTGCGAGTCCCGGCACCGACGCCCACGGGGCCGGTTCTTCTGCCACCCTCTGGTGTGCATGAAGCTCGTGCGATCTACGACCGGGCGCAATGCCGTACGGTGCCCCCTGGGTTCGGCATCGGTCGTCTTCCTCCGTTTGGTATCGGTTGTCCTGGCCACTCTGTTCGCCGTGGCCGGGTGCGGTGGTGGACATCCGCCCGGCGGCAGCAGGGCAGCCGGTACAGCCGGTACAGCCGGTCAGAAGGTGCCGCCCGAAGCCTTTCCACAGGGTCCCACGGCGAGGTTTCAGGGCGACTGGCCTTCTCCGGGCGCCGAGCACGATGCCGCCGGCGTCGTGGCGCTGGGCGCACGCCTCGCCTACGCCTACGACCGGGACGACGTCGGCATCACCGCGTTCCGGCTGGACAACGGTGACGTCGCCTGGCACACCACCGTTCCGGACGGCAGCTCCGTCGCACAGGCGCCCCGCCTCTCGGGCACCATGGTGATCGGCGCCTTCGCCACCACGGCGAGCGGAGCAGGAACGTACGCCGATCGGCACGGCATCAGCGTCGTCGCCCTGGAGGCCGGCACCGGCAGGACCCTCTGGACGCGGAAGATCGAGAACTCTTCGCCTGACAGCGTCCCGGACGACGCCGCGGGCGCCCTCGCCGAACCCCATGTGGTCGGGGCGGACGCCCGGCACGTCCTCGTAGCCTCGTACGAGCAGGGTTTTTCGCAGACGCCGCCGCTGTCCGTCCTGCTCGACACGCGCACGGGCCGGGTCATCTGGACCGACACCGGCTTCAAGGGAGTGGACCTGGAGGAGTCGGTGGCCGTCGGTGTCCGCGACGACGGCGACTTGGCGGGAAAGTCGGTCGCCGACGGCAGGCAGCAGTGGAGGCGGGACCTTCGGCTCGGCGAGATCACGGCAACGGACCCCGGCCCGGGGCTGACCCTCGCCGACGGGACCGCCGCGGGCACCAGCCTCCTCATCGACGCCACGACGGGCGCGACCCGTCTGGACACCGGTGACACTTCCCTGCTCGACTGCCACTACGACGGACGGGACACGACCGTCTGCGCGGCAGCCGACGGATCCGGCAACGCCGCCGTATGGGCACTCGACATCCGCACCACGGACGTCCTGTGGCGTCTGCCCGACGCGCCGGCGCACCGTATCGCCCCCCGGATCACCTCGGCACGGCACGGAGTCGTCTACGCCCAAGCCGGTCAGGCCATGACCCTGGACGCTCGTACCGGCAGGGACCTGCGCACGAACACCGGCCCCGTCTCGCCCACGATGGTGGGCGACGGCTACGGCCTGGTCTACGACGACTCGGCCCGGACGATCGACGTGTACCGCGTCGCCGGCGGATCCGGCCCGGACTGAGCCGGACCGAGCCGGACTGAGCCGACTGCTCAGGGGGCGCGCCGGGTGCCCAGGGGCCAGGCCGCCACGGTCTCGTACCGGGGGCGGTGGTCGGCAACCCCGCCCAGGTGGCTGCGCACCAGTTCCACGCGCTCGACGCGCCACCGGCGGCCGCGGAACCCGGCCAGTTCCTCAGCGTACGGGCGCAGGTTCACGTGCCCGGCGACGCGGGCGAGGGTGAGGTGGGGGCGGAAGGGGCGTGCGCATGGACGACGCCCGCCTGCCGGGCCGCGGCGGCGGTGGAGCGGGCCAGACCACCCAGCGTCTCCAGCGAGCCGGTCGCCCCGACCCACAGGATCCGGTCGCCGAACCGGCCGCCGCCTGCGAACCGCAGCTCGTGTGCGGGATGCCGGTGAGCGGCGCGAGCGAGACGCTCGTCCAGCCCGGGGAGCAGGCCGTCGTCGACCTCGCCGAGGAAGGCCAGGGTGAAGTGCCAGGTGGCAGGGTCGGTCCAGCGCAACCGCCCGCGCCGCTCGGGAAGGGCGGCGCGGAGCTGTGCCACTTCGGCCGCCAGCTCGTCGACGGCGGCCTGGGGAGGGAGCACTGCGGCGAACAGTCGCATGAGGGTGAGTGTGACGAGATCGGGTGGCGATGTCGTGCAGGGTGGGCCGGGTGCCGGGGTGGCGCGGCGCCGGGTGACCGGGCGTGACAAGCGGACCGAGCAGTCGTTGATCGAACCATGACTGCTCTTAGGAAGATCATTACGGCTGTTTCGGCAACCGCTGCGGCAGCTGCCGTCGTCTTCGCTGCCGGGCCGCCCGCGGCCGCCGCCGGAAAGTGGTGCAACCACTCCGTCTGCATCGAGACGTACGACACGGGGACCTATCTGGGCCGGGTCGAGGTGTCGGTCGTCAACACCAATCAGCCCCACACGATCAGCGCACGGGTGTGGACCACGAACGGCTGGAGCGCCAGGACGAAGACGGAGAACGTCGCCGCGTTCCGGACCTACCGCGATCAGGCCTACCCCCAGCGCCACTTTCCGGCGGGCACCAGGCTGTGCGCGGAAGGCTTCCGCGGCGGGCAGAGCGTCGGCCTTCCCTGCGTGACGCTCACGGGCTGAGTGCTCGGCGGCGGACGACCGGGGTGGGGCGGGCCCCAGGAGCCGCGGTCGTCCGCACGGATGGGACGGAATGGGATGGGGTGGGATGGGGGGATGGGATCGCCGGTCTTCGGCGACCATGCGAAAGGTCCCCGGCAACGTCGAGCCGGGGACCTTTCGCATGTGTTCCCCCGTACGCGGGGGTCGGTCCGCCGGGCGCATTTTCGGCGCCCGGCGAGACAAAGCAGATTCACACCAGTTCGGGCTGTGTCTGCGGTTTCCGGGGTGACGGGATCCCCGGCGCCTGCGTATCCCACTGTCCGGTGGTCCGTATGTAGCCGTAGATCACCGAGGCCATCGCCAGAATGAGAAGCGGTCCGAAGACCCAAGGATTCTCGGCCATCTCCATCGGCAGATAGCGGTACGACACCAAGTACGCGGCGAAGACGACTGTGCCGTAAGCGACCAGTACGGTTCCCGACCGGTCCCAGCCGCGTTCGAGCGAGCGCAGTGCTGTTTCGATCGTCAGCGTGAACACGACGCCGGCGATGATGTCCGTGCCGTAGTGGTAGCCGAATCCGAGTGTCGCGCCGAGCGTGGTGATAAGCCAGAACGCGCCGAAGAACCGCAGAATTCTCGGGCCCTTGCGGGAATGGATGAAGATGGCGGTAGCCCACGCGGTGTGCAGGCTGGGCATGCAGTTGCGCGGGGTGGAATCGTCGAACAGCATGTGGTGCGGCGTGCTGATCGGCGTCGCCGTGTGCGGCCAGAGGTCGGCGACCGCCCAGTGGTCACCGTCGGCTCCGTAGGCGAAGATCGGTCCGACCACGGGGAAGATCATGTAGATGCCGGGCCCGAGCAGACCGATGACCAGGAAGGTACGCACCAGGTGATGGCTCGGGAAACGGCGCTCGACCGCCACATGACGCAACTGGTACAGCGAGACGATGACCGCGGCCACCGCGAGCTGAATGTAGACGTAGTCGAGAATGTGGTCGCCGATCGGGCCGGTGGCCTTCACGAACCGGCCCACCAGCCATGACGGGTTGCCCAGCGCGTGATCCGCAACCGCCACGTACTGGTCGAGCACCGTCGGCCGCGTTTTCGACGTGATGAGCAGCCAGGTGTCACCGGTTTTGCGGCCGGCGACCAGCAGCAGGCCCAGCCCGACGCCCTTCAGCAGCAGAAGCCGTTCCCGGCCGGTGCGGCGAGTGAGGGCGATGACCGCATAGCCCAAGGTCACCCACAATGCACCGTTGCCGAACATCATCTTGGCGTCGACTGCCCACCGCACCAGAAAGAACACGACGTCGAGGCCGACCGCGACACCGGCCGCGATAAACCGTTCCCGCCAGGTGAGCACGACCATCATCAACGCCATACCGGCGTACAGCAGCGGCCCCGACTTGGGCGCGAATATCACCTCTCGAACCTGATTGGTGATCGGCCCCCGCATGCCGTAATGACGCGCAGCGACCTCCAGAACGATGAGGAATCCGAGGGCCACTACGGTCACTGCCGCCCACAGCATCACCCGTGGTCGGCGCCAGGCGGTGGATGTGATTCTGTTGTTTATTCTCGAAAACACCCGTGATGATATAGATATCAATTGTTTGGCCGATACGTTGTTTAAGTTGAATAGGTCAATTGGTGCTGGGCGGTGCAGTTTTCCGGCGAAGAGCGGGCGACCATGCTGATCGTCGTAAGTTCGCACATGCTATCGGAGTGGTGCGGGTCTGGTTTAGGCGGTCAAGGGCGATGCGAGGGACAGCCGATCCTTCGCACGGACGTCCGGCGTCCGGGGGCGGAGGCTGTCAGGGCGATCTTCGGCAGTCCCCGCACGAGGGGGGCCGACGCCGCTGCCGCGGAACCGGATGCGTCTGGAGGTGGCGGACAGCGCGAGGGCGGCCATTGCCCGCCCCGCCGAAGGGTCGTGCCGCCTGCTCGGACGCCACCGGGAGCCGGGCGTACGTCTGACCGGTGGCCTCGCCGAGCGGATCCCCGATGCGCACTCATGCCGCCTTCCTCTCACGCCTCCCGCCGGAGGGTACGCGCCGGGAGCGCCGCGATCAGCCCGGCGCGGTTCGGCCGGCCTTCGCGCTGAGCTCTCTGCGGTCCGGCAACCACGCCGACGCCGCGCGGAACGCAGGAGTTCGCCGTTACGGCCGCAGACTGGAACTGCGCCGCGGAAGTCCGCGGATGGGCTTCCGGCGGGCGCACGGTCTACCCATCGACGAAGGACCGAAGGGAGTACACGGTGCGAAAGATCATTGTTTGCACGTTCCTGACGCTCGACGGTGTCATGCAGGCGCCGGGCGGCCCGGACGAGGACGCTGAGAGCGGATTCCAGCACGGCGGCTGGCAGAAGCCGGTGTCCGACGACGAGGTCGGCACGGCCATCGCCGGCTGGTACGAGCACTGCGACGCGATGCTGCTCGGCCGCAAGACGTACGAGATCTTCGCGTCGTACTGGCCGACCGCCGATCCCGGCAACCCGTTCACCGATCGGATAAACGGCATGCACAAGTACGTGGCGTCCCGGACCCTGACATCTGTCGAGTGGCAGAACTCCACACTGCTGGAGGGCGACACTGTCGGTGCCGTACGCAAGCTGAAGGCGTCCGACGGCGGCGACATCAACGTCGTCGGCAGTGGCAACCTCGCTCAGACCCTCATGCGGCACGGCCTCGTCGACGAGTACCGGCTGACCATCCATCCGGTGATCATCGGCACGGGCAAGCGGCTGTTCGCCGACGGAGCGATCCCCACTGCGCTGGAGCCGGTCAGCGTCTCGACGACGAAGGGCGGAACCGTCATCGGCGTCTACCGGCCGAACGGTCAGCCCAGCTACGACAGCTACTGATGTCTGTGCCGCCTGCGGCCGACGCCCGCAGGCGCCCATCTGTGGCTCACCTCACCCCGTGAGACCCGTTGTACGGAGCCGTATAACGCGTCTAGCCTCGCGTTGTACGGCACCGTATAACCCAGGAGGGGACACCTCATGTCATTCGGCTTCGTTGCTTTCCACTACCCCGCTCCCGAGCACGTCGAGGAGTTCGTTCGCGAGTGCCATCAGGTCGCCGAGGCGATGCGGCGGCAGCCGGGCTTCGAGTCCGTCGGGGTCTGGGTCACCCCGGGTGGCGACGCTGTCGTCACCACCGGCGCATTCGAGTCCGAGGAGGCATTCGCGGCGACGGCCGACCTCGCCCGCGAGATGGGCGCGACGCCCGACGGCCTGAGCGACCTGGAGATCAGGCCCCGCGAGGTCCACTTCCTTGTGTCGCGCTAGGAAAGCCGACCAGAACCAGCACGTGCCTTCGCCGCACTCCGCTCAGGCCGCGGCGAGGGCAACCGTGCCGTGAAAGGCCCATGCCATTCTTCGTACGGCGCTGCGTCGATGGTCGGCTCGACTTCGTTCCTGCGGGCGTACCACGCCACGGTGACGGCCCAGGACCGGGAGCGGCCGCGGGCCGTCACCCGACTGCCCAGGTGTCGCTGAGAATGGCCGGTGGCTGGCAGCCACACAGGAGCGAATGAGCCTGCAAGAGTGCGGTTGTGGGGAGCGGGAGCACAATGCCCCCAGACCAGCACTGCATCCTGAGCCCGAGGACGCCCCCACAGCCGAGGACGTCCTGCGACAGCACCTGTACTGGCTCTACCGGCACCATGCCGTGGCCGTGGCCGTGGCCTATGCGCGCACCTGACGAGGACTATGTACCCGACGCGCGCACCGTCTTCCGCCCGCCCGGCACCTGAATCGACCGCCGACTCGCGACTACTGGCAGAGAAACGCGCCCACCAAGTCACGAGCTACGCAGGCCAGGCCACGTGTCTGCCCGGGCCCTACTCCGACTCGGACGGCCCGCCGTCTGCCGACTTGGACTCGGGCCGGCCCACCGCCCCGTCCTGCTGCTGCGTCAGGACGTAGGTGACCGAACGCCCCTGCTTGCCGCGTTGCACCTTGCCACGCGCGACGAGTGCTTCCAGCGTGTTCCGCACGACAGCACCCTGCACCGTACGCGCCGGATGGGCAGCGCTCACGCCGTTGGTGATCTCAGCGACGGACTGCGGCCCTTGCTGCCCGGCCAGATACGACAGCAGGATCTCACCCCACGTGGCTTCCCCCCGGCCGGCCTTCTTCGTTGCGCGGCGATCGGCCCGTGCACGCGCGGGCGGCTGCGACGTACGTGGCCGGGGAACCTTCGCGCCCGCCTTCCGGCTGGTCTCCGGCTCGTCGGCGGAGTCGGCCGGCGACGGCTGCGTCGCTGCGGCCGGCTCACCGGTGAGAGTGGTTCGCAACTTCAGTAGTTGCCGATGGTCGGCTTCCAGTGTCTCCAGACGCTTCTGCAACGCCGAGATCTCCGTGCGTACCTGCTCCCGCTCCTGGGCCACACGCTCGATGTCCGCGGTGACCCGGGCCGTGTACTGGTCCGTGAGGGACGTGGCAATGTCAGGCATGAGGCTGTCCTCGCTCCGGTTGCCGTGTGTGACCCGCGATGTTACCCATGTCAGCGGCCAATCGTCACTGCACCCGTAAACGTCAGTGACAGAACGAAGGGCAGCCACAGGCGGAGATCCGGATACGGTTGAGCCATCGCACCCCTCTTCACCAGGGCGAGAATGAAGCCATGGACAAACTGCTGCACCTCGACCGCACCCTCGACGAGTTGGACCCGCCTCGCTGGACAGCACCGGCTCAGGACGCTACTCACCTGGTCCGTACGGTGCATGAGCTGCGGCGCGTGCCGCTGAAAGAACTCCGTCCGGCTGATCTGCGCACACTCATAGCCCAGCAGGTGGCCCTGCCCTACGTCCTTCCGCTCGCGGTGCGCTTGCTGACCGAAGAGCCGCTGCTGGACGCTTACTTCTACGAGGGTGACCTGCTGGTTGCAGCGGTCGAAGCGCCTTCCTCTGCCTGGTCCGTACTGCCGGACCTCGGAGAGCGACTGTGCAGTGTTATCGAGAGTCTGCCGGAGTCGGCAGTTGCCGGCCTTCCCAGTGGCGCAGCCGAGGCTCTGGCCCGCTTCGTTGCGCGGACCAGGCAATCGTCAAGCTGACCGAACGGCGGACCCGGTGATGAGAATTCACCGGGCATCGTGAGCCGGACCGGTGGCTGTGGCGATGTCGTGGGGCCCCTCCTACACCATCGACATCAACAGCCGGTGGGTCCCGGCATCGGCGGCCACGACAAGCCCGCGCCCTCCCCGCCCGGCCGGAGCACCGTCGATCCCGGTGACCACGCAGCCGGCGGCCCGGCACAGAGCGATGCCGGCAGCAAAGTGCACGCTGCGGGACAGGTCTCCGCCGTCGGTGACGTAGGCGGCGCGCCTCCCGGAAGCCACCCAGGCCAACGCGAGCGTCGTGGAGACGACCCGAGGCCGGAACCGCTCGGCGAACTCAGGGTGTGCGAGAAGGTCCACCGCCCGGAAGCCGGGCGCGCTCGGGAACGGCGGATCCAGGTTGACGTCCACCAGCCGGCTTGCGGAGGCAGGCGCCAGCTGCGTATCGGCCTCGTCCTGCCGTACCCAGGCGGTCTCACCGTCGGTGAAGAAGACCTCACCGCTGAACGGGTCGGCCACCGCTGCCGCTCCGCCGCGCAGCGCCACGTTGACGGCGACCAACATGTTGCCGACGGCGTAGTTCAGAGTGCCGCACAAGGGATCCACCAACCACTGGCGCGCAGCGCCCCGGCTACCCTGCTGCCCGCCCTCCTCGCCGAGAACCGAGTCATGCGGCCGAGCAGAGCGGATGACGCCGAGTATCGCCTTCTCGGCCTCCACGTCGGCGGCCGTGGCGAAGTCCCCCGCCCCTTTGTCGATACGGGCGAGCCGCTGACCGTACCTGGCCCGCACCACGTCCGCACCGGCACGCGCCGCAGCTATGGCAACCTCGGTATCGTCCAAGCCTGCACAAGAGTTGATCACGTTGTGCAGCGTAGCCCGAGAACATCCGTGCCCGCCCTCACCTTCGAGCACGGTGCCGGGCCGGACGGAATACTCCGAGCACGGCCGAGGCTGACGTGCTCATGAGCGAGATTCTTGTGACCGGTGCGACCGGCAATGTCGGCCGAGAAGTTGTTGCTCAGCTCCTGGCGGCAGGCGCCGCTGTGCGTGCGTTGGTGCGCGATCCCGAATCGGCCGACCTGCCGGACGGTGCCAAGGGCGTGAGCGGCGACCTGTCCCGGCCGGACACGCTGGAGGGGGCACTGACCGGGAGCGAGAAAGTGTTCCTGATCTGGCCTTTCCTCACGACAGAGGGCGCCTCTGCCGTACTGGAGGCGATTGCACGCCGTGCCCGCCGCATCGTCTATCTCTCATCGTCGGGCGTGAACGAGGACGCCGAACGGCAGACTGACCCGATCAACCAGCTCCACGCCGACATGGAGCGCCTGATCGAAAAGTCCAGCTTGGAGTGGACAGTCCTGCGGTCGGACACCATCGCTTCCAACGCGCGAGGGTGGGCCGAGCAGATCCGCACCACGCAGGTTGTCCGCGGTCCCGACATCGCCGCCACGGCAGTGATCCACGAGCGCGATGTCGCGGCCGTGGCGGTGCGTGCGTTGACCGATGACGGGCATGCGGGTTTGACGCACGTCCTGACCGGCCCGCAGGTACTGAGCAGGGCCGACCAGGTACGCACGATCGGCGAAGCGATCGGCCGCGCGACACGCTTCGAGAAGGTCCCCCTGCAGGTGGCAAGAGAGCAGATGCTCGCCGACGGCAGGCCGCCCGCTCTCGTCGAAGCCCTGTTGGCCAGTGCTGAAGCGCGGCGCGAATCGAACTTGATCACCTCCACGGTCGAGGAGATCACCGGAGCGACGGCGCGCACGTTCCGTTCGTGGGCGGAGGAGTACGTGGACGATTTCCGCTAGGTCGGATGACAGTGGGACGGCAGCCGTTGCCGCCATCAACGACAGGTCGTGGCGTACTGGTCGAACGACAACTCAAACACCCGTACTCGCCGACCGGAGGTGGGATTGACGGTTTCACGGAACGGACGCATCCCCAGTTTGGTCGCGATCCGTTCGGAGGCGTCGTTGCCCACTTGAATGATGCTGACGATCCGCTCCAGCCCTCGCTCTTCGAACCCGAACCGTACAGCGGCAGCAGCAGCCTCGGTGGCCAAACCCTGCCCCCAGTGGGCACGCCCCAGCCGCCAGCCGACCTCAACCGCCGGCAGCACCTCCGGCAAGAAGCCTGGCACCGAAAGGCCGGTGAACCCGGCCAGCTCGCCGGTGGCCCGGATTTCCACCGCGAACAGACCGAAGCCCTGCGTCTCCCACTCGCTCTCCCACGCCTGGATCCCACCGCGAGTCTGCTGTTTGTCCCGGACGCTGCCGTCACGGATCCACCGCATGACCTCGGGGTCGGCATTGACCGCAGCCATGGGCGCAACGTCTTCCTCGCGCCAGCGACGCAGGATCAGACGGGGAGTTTCGAGCATGACCATCCCATCATTCTGGCTCCCCATGGGTCTCTCCACCATCCCCCTCCTCATCAGACGCTTTCGCCACACGCCCCAGGGCGGAGCCTCCTGCTGTCGCAGCGCAGTGATCCGGTTCTGACGCGTCGTTCAGGTCGGCTTCGTGGCCGAACTGGATGACCTGGTGGCGAGCGCCCAGCGCACCGCGGCTGGAGCATGGTCCGGACGGCGCTGTGGGCGGCCGTGTGGCAGGATTCGCTGGATGTCCGTCTTGAGATTCCTTGTCGACTTTGCTCGTACCGGTGGTGTCGGTCCTGCGCGTTGCGGTGTCCGGCTGGACGACGTGATTGAGGCGTGGGGGCCGCCGTGGGCAGAGGGTTCATCCCTCGGAAGTGACGGCCGCCCGTACCTCTACGCATATGGCGGTGTGGAGATAGGCACCTGCCAGTCCTTCTGCCGGCGGGTCGAAGGGATCGTTGTGCAGACCGACACGCCCACGCTGGAGATGCCCGCACCGGAGCCGGTACCGGCGACGCAGTCGCTCGCCGGAGGCCCAACGTACGGGGAAGTCCTGGATGCGTTGGCGGCCGGCGGCTGCCGATGGGAGGACTTCGCTCCACTGACCTGTGAGGACCAGCGTGCCCTCCGTGTCATCCCCTCAGGCGTGATCTTCGTCTTTGATGTTCCCGAAGACGGGAACCCCACCTTGGCCAGTGCGTCAGTATCCGACACCGGCCACATGTGCGGTTGTCTCGCGACGGAGCACTGACACGGCGGCCCGGCGCAGATCACTGACCGGCAGTACAGCAGCGACCGGACGCTTCGGTCCTGCCGCAGCAGAACTGATTGCCTCCTCGAGGCCCCCTCCAGCCAGTTCGTCGCCCCACTCGGCACGCAGACCGTTGAGGCCGACCAGCGACCCCGGGTCCAGCCGACGCCAGGCTACGACTGAGTAAGCCTGCCTCCGCGGGTGATCCCGAGGCTGCCCGGCGAACCGGCCCGAGGCCCGGCGTGCGGGACGCGACGGCCAGGCGCAAGCTGGTGGGAGTGCTGAAGGCGCAGCATCCGGCAGCCATCAGGGCGGGTGCTTTGGGCAGCTACCGTCGGCCGATCCAACCCTCCGGTGGTCATTCGAGCGTTCCAGCCCCGTGCACAGGTCCGGCACCTCGCGCTGCTGGTGGGGGCACCGTCCCCATGGTGTGAGACCCCGTGGGAAGAGGTGATCTTGTGCCCGACCGATCGCACACAGCCTCGTCGGCAGCGCGCGACACTCAGCGCGACAAGCAGTGCGACATTCAGCGCGACAACCCCGGCACGGAGCCCGTCGAGCCCAGTGCGGAAGCCATCACACCCGACGCCGGAATCGACGACAAGCGACTGGAAGAGCTGATCTCGTCCGCACACACCGCCATGCCGGTCGAGCTCTCCGCACTCGTGGACCGATGCGCCACCGCGCTGGGCATGGACACAGCACTGATCTACCTCGTCGACCTGCAGCAAAGACTGCTCGTCCCGCTCAACGAGCAGTACCGCACGCTCCCGGTGGACGGCTCCTCTGCCGGCTGGGCGTACCGCACGATGTCCCTGCGCGTGGCCGACGAGGATGACGGCGTGATCGTGTGGGTGCCGCTCGTCGACGGTGCCGAACGGCTGGGAGTGCTCGCTGTCCGGTCCGCGCGGCTCGACGGCCCGCGGCTGCGCCGCAGCCGGATCCTTGCCGACCTCCTCGCGATGGCGATCACCTCGAAGCGGACCTACAGCGACTGGCTGGTCGCCCGGACGCGGAGGGCGCCCATGCACCTGCACGCCGAGATGCTGCGGGCCTTCCTGCCGCCGCGCACCATCGGCAACAGCGAGTGCGTCTCGACCGCGGTGCTGGAACCGGCCTACGAACTCGGCGGAGACGCCTTCGATCACTCAGTGGTCAAGAACATGCTCCACACCGCCATTTTCGATGCCATGGGCCACAACCTCGCCTCGGGGCTGACCACCTCGGTCGCCCTCGCGGGCGCACGCAACGCCCGCCGCAGCGGTGCCGATCTGCCCGAGCTGGTCGGCACCATCGACCAGGCACTCGCCCAGTGGCTCCCCGAACAGTTCTGCACAGGTGTCCTGTGCGCTCTCGACGCGAGTACGGGAACCTTGCGGTGGATCAACTGCGGCCATCCGACCCCACTGCTGATCCGCGACGAGCGCGTCATCGACCACGCCCTGGACAACCCCCCTCAGCCGCCGATGGGCCTGCCCTTCCAACTCGCACCTATCAACCGCGAGGTCCAGGAAACGACACTCGAACCAGGCGACCGAGTTCTCCTTTACACCGACGGCGTCACGGAAGCGCGCAGCGAAGGGGGATCAGAGTTCGGGCTCGACCGGTTCACGGACTTCATCATCCGCTCCACCGCCTCCGGCCAGCGCCCGGCAGAAGTACTGCGGCTCCTCATCCACGCGATCCTCGACCACCAGCGCAACGACCTGCGCGACGACGCGACCATCCTGCTCTTCGAGTGGCGTCCGCAGAAGCGCTGACGGCATCAGCCGCGTGCGTTGTGCCCCCGGCCCGACCGCGCACCGTGTGCAGGTTACCTTTACGGATATCCCTGCTCAGCGGGCAGAGAACATGGACCGTACAGCGCCGCCGACGACTCGGTTTTCATGGCCCAGTAGCGGTCACCGTAGCTCCAGTGCCACCACTCCGTCTCATAATTCACAAGCCCCGCACCAGCGAGCGCGTGGCCGAGGATGCGCCGGTGGTAGCGGGCCTTGGCGCTGATGTTCCTGGCATCTGTGTAGCAGGCGCTGTTGCTCTCCTCGGGGGTCGCGTTCGTACGGGTGCCCAGGTCCAACTCGTGGCCGTTCGCGTCGGCGAGGGTGATGTCGACGGCTGCACCGGCAGTGTGCGGAGCGATCTCCGGGGGAGCAACGAAGCGGCCGGCGGCTTTGTGTACTTCGGCGCCGGACCACTGCGGGTTCGCGGCCCGCAGCTCTGCAACGTACCGCTCGAAGTACCGCTGCTGGAGAGCCGGCGGCCGGTAGGCCTCGATGAGCAGCAGCCGCACTCCGTCAGGCAGAGCCGACTGGGCACGCAGGAGCCGTTCGAGGACCCCTTCTCGTACGTGGGCGAAGGCTCCTTCCGGGTCCTCCCGGCTGTGATCCACCAGCAGGCGGCTGTAGCGCACGTCTCTGAGCCGTTCGCCGCACTCATGAACCGGTATCGCCGCGACGCGCGGGTCGCACATCAAGATGATGTCGGGCATGAACGCTTGCCTTCCGTAACCGCTCTTGTCCTCCCGGCCGCGTCGCTACCGGATATCGGCCAGGTGACTGGCTTCGCGTAGGTAACGGCACCGTCCTCCGCGCAGCACATCGGTGGCGATGGCCAGTACACGCGCCTGCTGCGGATGCACCAGTGGCGCCCACTCCTCGGCAGTGAGCATGCGCCAGTCGTCATGCTCGTCGGACAGCTTCACCTTGACCGTGCCGGCCTCGACAAGGGGGCCCTTGAACAGGGCGAAGACCTCGGGAATGCCTTCGGGGTGCAGGCCCCAGTCCACAGCCAGCAGCTCAGGGTGGTCCGGCATGCCCAGGCCGGTCTCCTCGTACGTCTCGCGCACAGCCGTCTGCCACAGGTCCTCGCCCTCGTCGTGACCGCCGCCGGGCAGTTGCCACTGATCGTCCCACGAGGTGTGCAGCAGCAGGATCCGGTGCTCAGCGTCGTGAACCAGGGAAGCGGCGCAACCGAGGATCCGCGCACGGCGGGCGAGCCATTCGGCTCGGGGAAGCTGCGGGTGTTTACTCAACCTTCCGACCCCCTCCATCAGGACGGCTGACCCGGCAGTGCGACGATCCGATGGGCGACGGATTCAAAGCACCTTGCGATTAACGGTCCAGCCGGATGGAAAGTCACGGCTGGTCTCGGGCAGATCTGCGCGTCGGGACGGCACCCGGCAGGATGGGGTCTGCACGCCCGCTGAAGCCCCGGAGAGAACCGAGCCGAACCCACCCTCCTTCTGCTGCGACCTCGCGGGCGTCAGAGCACGAGGCCGCGTCGATAGAGCGGATCGGTCAGGTCCGGCCGTACATCGCCGGCCACCGCGGGATGTGTCAGCAGCGACCGCCGCGCGATCTCGGCGAAGGACAGATCGATCTGCGGCACACCGAAGGAGATGAGCTTCGCGACGGACGTTCCGTAAGCGACGGCTCGCACTCTTCCCCACAAGAGCGCGCCCGCGCACATGGCACACGGCTCTGCCGTACTCACCACCACATACGCGGGCAGGTGCAGACCCGCCGCCGCGGCCTCGCGCAGCAGATTGACCTCTGCGTGGGCGGTGGGGTCACCGGACTTGTCCGAGGTATTGCGGGCCCCGGCCACGACGGCTCCGCTGTCGGCGTCGAGCAGTACCGCACCGAAGGGCCAGGGCGCGAGGCGGGCCCACTCCACGGCGACGGGCATGGCCTGCTCCACGGCGTCCTTCAGATGCTCAGGCCAATCGCCGGACCAGTTCTCCTGCGGCCCGGCTTGACGGCGAGGGGAGCGGGGCCCGTCCGCGGTGGCAGCGCTCGCGGCCGGCGAGAGCGCCGCTACCACCGACAACGGGGCGGCCGCTGCGGCTGCCGTGCGCAGGAAGTGACGCCGGGATGCTTCCGACAAGGTCATTCCGTGTGTATAGCAGCCCGCATGACCGCCTGGCTGCTGTTCGGCCTGATACGTGGGCGAGCCGTTCCGAGGGGGCCGGGTGTGGCCGGGCGTGGGGTGCGCGGGTCACCCCCCTGGCACGGGCGGCAAGTGTCGGCAGGGCCGCGAAGTCGCGAGGGCCCGTCGCTCGGTGGAGCACACTCCACGGAGCGACGGACCCGACGGACCCTCGTGCGATGCGCGCGTGGACGCATTGCTCAACCCGGCTCGATGCCGGACCAGTCGTGCAGCCTTGCGCCGACCCCCGTGCGGCGCCCTGCAGCGACATTGCGTGTTACGCGCCGCTGCGAGGCGGCCCCCAGTGATGGACGGTGAAGTCGCCCTTCTCCAGGGTTTCGAACGGAGCGCTGCTCACGCATTTGCCGACGCTGTTGACGGGGAAGCCGTCCATGGCCCAGCTGTAGCCGAGCCGGTCCTTCTTGCCTCCCTTGCCGCCGTCGAGGATGGTGAAGCCGAACCGCTTGCCCTTCAATTCCTCGGCGGGCGGCACGGGGATTCCCGGGGCGGCCTTGACCTGGGCGTCGGTGACAATGCCGGTCGCCACGGCGACCGGTCCGCCGGTCAGCAGGCAGTCGATGCGTCCCTTGAACCGCGCGTCGAAATCCTTGCCGTGCTGGTGGCTGACGTCGAAGGTTCCCTGCGCCTTGTCCGCGAATCCGTGAGCGTCGATAGTGAAGCGGACGTCGTCGCCGGGCTTCCGCTTCAGCTTGACGGAGCCGACAAGAGAAGGCTCGTCCTTGGCTTGTGCTACGGCTGTGCCGTCGGTCGCCGCCACTCCGGCGATGACAGCCGCGCACACGCCCAGCGCGACGATGACACTGGGCAGGGAACGGCGGCGGCGTACTTGTGGCATGGGTCCTCCCGATGGAAAGGTGAGCGGCCGGGTCCGTGGTGGCCCGCGATTTCGCCGGCCTCCCGGCCGCTCACTTCCACAGTGCCGTCGCTCAGACCCCAGCCACGTCACGCGTCAGATGGATCCCCCTCCGCCGCACGGTGGAACAGCGTTCCTCCTCGGCGCCGGCGTCGAGGAGGAACGCCGGCACCGGTCCCGTCAGCCGACCCGCCGGGCCAGTACCTGCCCCGGCCAGGAATCGCAGAGGAATCGGTCGGTGCGGATGAATCCATTGCGCTCGTAGAAGGCGACCAGCTCGCCCCCGCCACCCGCCCAGCAGTCGACCCGCAGCAACCCGACACCAGCCCGCCCGGCTTCTTCGGCGGCATGGGCCAGCAGGGCCGCCCCGATGCCCCGACCTGCGTATCGCCGATCGGTCACCAGCAGGCGTACGTATCGCTCGGGTTCCTCGGCCGGGGCGATCGGCATTTGCGGGCTGGGCCCGGAGTCCAGTACCAGTGCTCCGACCGGTAGTCCGTCCAGTTCCGCGATGTAGGGGGCGTTCTCGGTGGTGTACCGCTCGACTCGGGCCGCCCCGCCGGGCTTCTGCGAGTACGGCGTCGTGCCCCATTGTTCGGTGTTGCCGCGAGCGTTCATCCAGGCCACCGCGGAGTCGAGCATGGCCAGAATGGCCGGTACATCGGCCGGGCTGCCTGGCCGGATCCCTATGCGGGGTTCCCCAATGCCGGCTTCCCCTCTGCCGGCTTCACCTATGTCGGGTTCCCCTATGCCGGGTTCTTCTCCTATGGCGGGTGTCCCTACGCAGGGCGGGGTGTCGGTCATGCCGAAAGCCTAGGCGCCGATGGGTGGATCACGGGACCCCGGGACGGCTCCGGCGCGTGTACGCGGTGGAAGGAGGGCGATTTCGGACACGCGACCCGTTCGGGAGAGGATGCCGCCCATGTATGCCTACCGAGATGGATCGTTCACCTACGAAGAGGTGGAGCAGTGGGTGGCCGAACCCGTTCGTCGCCCGTGGCAACTGGTGCTGCAGTTCCTTGCCACGGTAGTCCTGCTGCCCCTGTGGTGGCTGCTGCTCCTGGCCGCGTTCGCCGCGGTCATCGTCATCTCCCTCTTCGCGGAAATCCTCACGGTGATTCCCGGCTTCGAGCGGAATGCCGAGCGTGTGATGGACGCCGCCTTGAGCAAGATCGTGGTCTGGCCGCGGTGGTCAGTGACCTGGCCGGAGCTGCGGCATGAGGGCGACACCGACTTCTATCGCGCGCGGGTCGACGCGTTTCTCGGCAGCAGGACGAAGCGGGCCTCGGCCGATCGGCAGGAGGGGAAACCGATGCCGCCTGCCGAGTGCGAAGTGCCCTTGCGCACGTACCGTGGCGTGGGCGGAGCGTACGTGGTTCAGGCGGCACTGTCCCGCGGCTGGGAGCTCAGGCCGTCCGATCCGCAGGTCGAGATCCGCCTGTGGTGGTCGTCGGCGTCGGATGCCGACCGCTGATCCTTCTATCAGGGGCCGTGCAACTCGGTCTCCCATGCCGCGAAGGGCGGCTCCACCCGGTAGGCCGGATCGCAGTAGGCGCGAATCCACTGCGCTGCCCGGTACTCGGCGTCCCCGCCGTTCGTCACCTCTCCGTTCTCGTCCACCTGGAGGACGTTGGTGAAGACGGCGAAGACCATCTCCATCGCGGACCCCGACGCCATAAGCCTGGGCTTGTAGTCGACGCCGTCGAGGAGGTCGAGCTCAAGGGTGCCATTGGCCAGGTAGAAGGCGAAGAAGCGGATTGCCGCGCGTACGTCGGTGGGAAGGCGTGTCACGGACCCATTGTTCCCCCGACGAGCGAATCCGCCGTCGGGGGCCTTGCTTTTGGCTGCTTGCTCTAGCTGCTTGCCTTTGGCTGCTTGGCTTTGGCTGCGGAAGGGCGGCAGCCGGGCCGCTCCGGGGGAGGAATAGGTCGCGGCCCCGCGCGCCGCCGCCCTCGTCAGTGGCGGAGAGCGTTCCTCGCGTGCTCTCCGGCCAGCTTCGCGTCCGCCTTGGCCTGTTCCGCCTTGCCCCGGGCCCGCTTGGCGTCATTGCCCGTGACGGAACCGGCGGTCTCCTCGGCCTTGCCCTTGGCCTTCTCCGCTGCGTGCTTTGCCTTCTTCTCGGCACTCATCGAGGCCTCCAAGATGTGCTCGGCGTTGACGTGCTCGGCGTTCGGACACTGTCCCGCCTTCCTCGTACGGGCTCCGGTAAACGCGCTTTGTGCGGTTGCGCCTCGAAAAAGGATCCGCATCCACGACTGTTGGGAACCCGGGCGGCGGCTGCCGGGTGGTCGGCGGGCGCGGTGTGCCACTCTCCGAGCCCCTTGCCTGGCCGGATGCGGTGCTGCGGATTCGGTGCGGATTCGGTGCTGCTTCGGTGCCGCTCGTACGCGAGGCCGGCACCGCGGGGAAGCGCCCGTCCGAGGCCGGGGCGTCCCACCCCTCACATGCCGCCCGCCCCGAACGCGTGGCCCGCCAAGGGTTGCCCTGGACAGCGCAGATCGCGGCTGACGGCGGTCCCTGGCTCCGAGCGCTGCCGGCGGCCGGACTGCTGGTCGGCGCTGCCTCCCCCAGAGGGCGCGCGCACCTTCACGGCGCCGTCGGACAACGACCCGTCGAGGCAGGCGGCGGCCCCGCCGGCCGAGGGAAGCCGGCCGTCGGCCACGTCCAACGAGGCCGGCAGCAGCCGCCCCGGAACACCGCGTTCCGCAGCGCGACAGCGCCACAGGGCGAAACCGCTGGCGTGGGCGAGGCGGCCTTGGCCACCTGGCGGTGGCCACACATGACTGGCTTCACCGCGGGCGACCATTCCATGCTGCACAGTGCCCAGCCCAGTTTCACGACTGCATCGACCGCGGCCGGGCCGAGCTACCGCCGGAATGGTTGGTGCCCTGTTGTCACGGCTACGGGGGAGGGGGAGGCGAGCATCATTTGCCGAGCTTCTGCGCCCGGGCGGCACGCCGGGCGAACACCTCGTCCTTGGCCGCAGCCATCTCCTCAAGAGCCGACTTCCGTTCCTTCCGCGGGAGCCGGTCCAGGTACAGGTGACCGTGCAGGTGGTCCGTCTCGTGCTGCAGGCACCGGGCGAAGTAGCCCCGGCCCTCGATCACCAGCGGCTTGCCGTCCTTGTCCAGGCCCCGGACGACGGCACGGTCCGGACGCGCCACCATGCGGTACGGACCGGGGACGGACAAGCACCCCTCCGGCTCCTCGACCAGCTTGCGGTCCTCCGCCGCTATCTCGTCGAGAACCGGGTTGGCGATGTGGCCCACGTGCCGGACTCCCCAGTCGTCCGTGATGTCCCATACGAACAGCTGCAGGTCCACGCCGATCTGATTGGCGGCGAGCCCCGCGCCGTCGGCCGCCTGGTTGGTGGCGAACATGTCATCGATCAGCTGTGACAGTTCCGGAGTGCCGAACTGTGTGACCTCCTGGCACCGGCGCCCGAGGATCTCCTCCCCGACGACCGTGATGCGGCGCACCTCGCCCCGCTCCACTTCCGGGGCGAGCCGCGGATACCGGTCGACGGGCTCACCCTGCACCCGCACCCGACGGTCATGAGCAATGTGACCAGGCTGAACAGCCATGAACTACCAACGCCTTCCGAGCATTCCCCAACCGGCCACGGGCCGTAGCCCAGGAGTCACCCCGGCCGGTCGCGGCCGACCTTGACCGAACGCTTTGCAAAGTAGCAGACTTTGCAAAGTGAGCGACGCAGACGCAGAAGCAGACGCAGAAGACGCAGAATTCGAGCGCAGGAGCGAGAGCACGGCCCCGTTGCCGTACCACCGCAAGCGGCCGTCCCTCCCCGAACATCCCGTACGCATCGCCCTGCTGGACCTGCTCGCCGAGGTCGGCACCCTCACCTCCACACAGGCCGCGCAACGCCTCGGCTACAGCTCCGGCCTCTGCTCCTTCCACCTGCGCCAGCTAGCCCGCCACGGCCTCATCGAAGAGGCTCCCCAGACGGACGGCAGGGCGCGGCCATGGCAGCTGCGCTGGGGATCCCCTGAGCGGTCAGGCCGCGAAACAACGGAAGCGCCGGAAACGCCGGCGGAGTTCGATGCGCTCGCCCGCGGCCTGGAGGACGAGAGCTATCAGCACTGGCTCAGCCACCGGGCCCAGGCACCGGCCGAGTGGCAGCAGGATGAAAGCTTCAGTGCGGTGGTCCACCTCACCCCGGACGAGATGACCGAACTGGCCGCCTCCATCCGCGGCCTCCTGGCCGGCTACCGCGAACGGGAGAGGGACCCCGCGGCACGCCCTGCCGGCACCATGGCCGTAGCCGCGATCACCAGGCTGTTCCCTCTGCTGACCGACACCGCCGTACCACCGACGGCACCTCCGCCCCCGCCCCGACGCCGGCACGTAGATCGACCGACCGATTCCTGAACAGCGCCGGGAGCGGCCGCGTCCCGAGGTATCGCAGCCCGAACTCTCCGACCTCTCCGACGCCGTATCGCCGGAGACGAGGAAGCGACCACCGGGGCACGATGGGCGAGGGAGGTGGAGCTGGCCCCCGTGCCAATCGGGGGTGCGCCCCAGTGAACCGGGGTAGGCCGCGCCCCTAGCGTCGGATGCATGACGCACTTACGGCGCCGTGAGCAGGGGGTCGCTTCCGGCGATCCTCAACCTGCGCGGTCCACCGCGGCGTTAACCCTCACCCTGGGCGCTCTTGCCACCAGGCACAGCATCCCCGGCGCGGCCGCGGAGGTGACCGCCCCGTGCCGCGGCCGGCGGAGTACCGCCCGCGGCGTCGCCGACCTGACGACCCGCCGACCGATGCGCGCCCGGCGGACCTACGGCACTGAGTCGAACAAGACCTTCGGCGGCGTGGGCAGGGCGTGGATGCGCCCTTCGTCGCCGAGATACGACTCACCGTCCGTACGGTTTCCACCGTTCACCGCCGACTCCGCCCCCGCCCCGAGCCCGGTACGGGCGCTGCCTGACCGCTCCACGTCGGAGTGCGGCGACCGGTGGTAGGGCCAGCCCGAGTCGATGCCGGGCGGGCACCGGACGCCGGCCGCGACGGAACCCCGGCGCCCGCGGCGTCACCCTCGCCCTCGCCTCCGCCCCACCCACC
>NZ_JBPQTW010000007.1:0-79326 GCF_051386535.1 Streptomyces sp. URMC 127 | reverse complement strand
GGAATGCGGGGGTACGGGGACGGGGCGCCCCGCGCCCACGGTTCAGCGGACGCTGTAGCCGCCGTCGACGGTGACGACCGAGCCGGTGGCCGAGCGCGACTCGTCGGAGGCCAGCCACACCACGGCCCCGGCCACGTCCTCCGCCTCCACCAGGGCATTGGTCGGCTGCTGCGTGAGGAACGCCGACTCGTGCTCGGCCGGGTCGAGCCCGATGCTCCTGCCGATCTCGGCCAGCATCCGGCCCTCACCGGGCTCGCTGTCCCGCACGGAGCCGGGGCACACCGCGTTGACCCGGACCCGGTAGGGCGCGTAGTCCAGCGCGGCGGCCCGGGTCAGTCCCACCAGGCCGTGCTTGGAGGCGACGTACCCGGCGAAGTGGCGGTAGCCGACCAGGCCGGCGGTGGAAGCGATGTTGATGACCGAGCCGGTGCGGCGCTCCACCATCGAGGGCCCGGCCGCCCTGGTCATGCGCCAGGCCGCGCTGAGATTGGTGTCGATCATCACGGCCCAGTCCTCCTCCGTGACGTCGTGCACGACGCGTCCCGAAGGGCCGGCGATGCCCGCGTTGTTCACGAGGACGTCCACCTGCCCGAAGCGGGCGAGCGTCTCCGCGACGACCCGCTCGGCGTCCGCCGGGAGACGCACGTCCGCCCGTACGGCGAGGACCGCGGCGCCCTCCGCCCGGCACAGCCGGGCGGTGTGCTCCAGCTGGCTGGGCGTCGCCATCGGGTACGGCACCGCGCTGACGGAGGCCGCGATGTCCGCCAGGACGACGGCGGCCCCTTCCCGGGCGAGGGCGACCGCGCAGGCGCGCCCGATGCCGCGGCCGGCGCCGGTCACGACGGCGACCTTGCCGGTGAGCCTGCCGGTCACGAGGCGGCACCGGCCGGGGCCGCCGCCCCTGCGGCGCGCCCGAGCAGGTCGAGCAGTGCGGCCCAGGAGTCCACCAGGTACATGTGGCCGCCGGCGATCTCCGCCTGCTCGAAGGAGGCGCTCGTGACCTCCTGCCACTCGGCGAGGTCCGCCGCCGACACCAGGTCGTCGTCGCTGCCGCGCACGGCGAGCACGGGCACGCCGAGGCGGGTGACGCCGTCGTGCCGGTAGTTCTCGTGCAGGGCCACGTCGGTGCGCAGCGTCGGCAGCAGCAGGTCGCGCAGCTCGGGCTCGTCCAGCGCCGGGTGGCGGTAGCCCGCGATCCGGGCGACGCCCGCGACGAACTCGTCGTCGGGCAGCCCGGTGACGCGGCCGGCCCGCGGGGTGCGCGGCCCGGTGGAGCCGCTGACCACCAGCAGCAGCGGCAGACCGGGGGCCCGCTCGGACAGCGCGCGGACGGTCTCGTACGCCAGGAGCGCGCCGTAGCTGTGGCCGAACACCACCACGGGGGCGGTGCCGTCGAGCTCTTCCAGCAGCTCGGGCACGATCGTGCCGATCAGGGTGCCCATGTCGGTGCACTCCGGCTCGGCCATGCGGCGCTCGCGGCCCGGCAGCTGCACCGGCACGATCCGCAGGTCTTCCCGGTGCCCGAGCCAGGAGTGGTAGAAGCTGGCACCCGCGCCGGCAGGGGGGAAGCACAGCACCGCGGGACTCGACATGTCTCTCCAGTTCGGGGTCAGGTACGGATGGGGGAGCCGGGCTCGCCGGCCGTGTCCGGGGCGGCCTCCTCCGGCGCGCCGGGGCCGGCGGCCGTCAGCTCCTGCAGGACCCGCCAGGCCACCTCCTCGACGGTGAAGCCGGCGAACAGCTCGCGGACGGCCAGCTCGACGCCGAACTCGTCCCGCAGCCGGGCCGCGAGGCGCACGGCGGCCAGCGACTGGCCGCCCAGGTCGAAGAAGTTGTCGTACACGCCGACGGTCTCCTGCCCGAGGAGCTCCGCCCAGATCAGGGCGATCTCCTCCTCCAGCGGGGTGCGCGGAGCCACGTACGGAGCCCGGGCGGTGCTCTGCGCCCCGGTCGCGGCACGGGCCGGAGCGGCGGCAGCGGCCGGGGCCGGGCCCTTCAGGCCGGGGACGGCGGAGACGGGCAGCGGCGAGCGGTCGGCCAGCCAGCCCAGGACGGCCGGGAGGTCCTCCGCCAGGGCCGCCACCGTGGACGCGTCGAGCAGAGCGGCGTCGTACTCCAGCACGCCCTCCAGCCCGTCCGGGCCGGGCCGCAGGTCGAGCACCAGGCCGGCCTTGGCCGCGCCCATGCCCACCGGCAGCTGCTCCAGCTCCAGGCCCGCCGTGTGCCACGTGCCGGGGCGGGGGCTCTGCAGCACCATCATCACGCGGCCGAGCGCGCCGCGGTCCGTGGCGGGGCCCGCGGCGAGGTGGGAGATCTGCTCGTAGGGCAGGTCCTGGTGGTCGTAGGCGCCGAGGCAGGTCTCGCGCGCCCGGTCGAGGACCTCGTCCGCGGCCGGGTCGCCGGACAGGTCGGTGCGCAGCGGCAGCGGGTTGACGAAGTAGCCGATGAGCTCCTCCAGTTCGGGCCTGGAGCGGCCCGACACGGGGGAGAGCACGGTGATGTCGTCCTGCCGGCAGTGGCGGGCGAGCAGCACGCCGAAGCCGGCGAGCAGGGCCATGAAGAGCGTGGCGCCCCGCTCGCGGGCGGCCGCTTCGAGCCGGTCGCGGAGCCCGGCGGGCACCGCGACGGGGTGGACGGCGCCAGGGGTCTCTTCCGCGGCGCGGGGGGCTCCTTCCGCGGCGCCGGGGCCGGGGGCGGCCGGAAGCGCGACGGGGGTCGCGCCGGCCAGGCGCCCGGCCCAGTACGCCGTCAGCCGGTCGAGACGGGGGCCGCTGAGCGTCTCCCGCTGCCAGACGGCGTAGTCCGCGTACTGGACGGGGAGTTCGGGCAGCTCCGGTGAGGTTCCGGCGCGTCCCGCGGCGTAGCGGAGCATCAGCTCGCGCAGCAGGATCGCGGAGGAGTCGCCGTCGGTGACGATGTGGTGCATCGCCAGCACGGCGACGTGCTCCTCCGGGGAGAGCCGCAGGAGCCGCAGCCGCAGCAGGGGGCCGGTCGCCAGGTCGAAGGGCGTCCCGGTCTCCTGCCGGACCAGGTCGTCCACCTGTCCGGGCGTGACGTCTTCGACGGGGATCCGCAAGTCCGGCACGGGGCCGATGACCTGTACGGGCACGCCGTCGTCGAGCCGGAAGACCGTCCGCAGCGTCTCGTGCCGTGCGGCCACCGCGTTGAGGGCCGCTTCGAGGGCGGGCACGTCGAGCGCGCCGCGCAGCCGGACGGCCGCCGCCACGGTGTAGTCCGAGCGGCCGGGGTCGATCTGGTTCTGCAGCCACAAGCTCTGCTGCGCGAACGAGGTGATGATCGCCAGCGTCTCCTCAGCCATCGGGAGCGGACCTCCAAACTCGTGCTCGGTGCGTGCCCGCGGTGGGCACGGAATGCATCCTCGGCGCGGCCGGGGCGGCCCGGGAGTCGGGAAGTCCCCTGACTGAGGCGGAACATGGCCGCTGTGGCAGAGTCGGGCCGGATCGGGGGATTCCTGCAATCATGGAGGACAGATGCGATTCCGCTCAGTGGCCGGGGACGGCCTCGGCGCGGTTCTCGACTGGAACGTCACGGAGCCCGTCGTCTGGATCCCGGCCGACCGGTATCGCGAGGAGTCCGCGGCCGGCCGGCTCCGCCCCGAGTGGACGTGGATAGCCGAGGACGACAGCGGGCGCGTGCTGGCCCGCGCGCTGTGGTGGGGACGCTCCGACAGCGAGCACCCGATCACGCTGGACTGCCTGTCGGTGCATCCCTCGGTCGCCGCCCCGGCCACGCTGGCCGCCGAGCTGCTGGCCGCCGGCCACCGGGCATTCGCCGGCCGCGGTGCGGCGGGCCCGCCCTCGTACAACATCATGGTCCCCCACGACGGCCCGGGAGGGGACCGCGCCGCCGTGACGGCGGCCGTGGCGTGGCGGGAGGAGGCGGCCCGGTGCGCCGGGCTGACCGAGCGCATCGAGCGCTACCGCTTCGAGTGGACGCCGCAGGCCGGCGTGCCCGCGCCCAGCACGCGTCTGGTCTTCACCCCCGAGCCCGACGACGAGGCGTTCGTCGCCGTGTTCCGCGAGGTCGCCCGGGGCAGCCTCGACCAGGAGACGCTGGCCAACGTGGCTGCCATGGGCGAGGAGGGCGCGGCCCGCGACGACCTGGAGTTCTACCTCGACTGCCCGGGGGAGCGCGACTGGTGGCGGATGGCCCGCACGCCCGGCGGCGAGCTCGTCGGCTTCGCGATACCGTCCCGCACCCCCTACAACCCCAACGTCGGCTACCTGGGCGTGCTTCCCGGCCTGCGCGGGCAGCGCTACATCGACGACATCCTCGGTGAGATCACGCGCTTCCACGCGGGCCTCGGCGCCGAGCGGATCACGGCGACCACCGACTCCGTCAACATCCCCATGGCGGCGGCCTTCCGGCGCGGCGGCTACCGCGTCAGCGAGACCCGCGTCGTCCTCTCTGCGCCGGCCGCCTGACGCCGCCCCGGCACAGCCCTCCCCGCCCCGCGCACCGCGAGCCGGAACGGCCCCGCTGTTCCGGCTCGCGCGCTGCCGGGGCCCGGCCGCTGTCAGGGGTTCCCCCGACTCCTGCTCCCCCGCGCCCGCGGCCAGGATCGGGAAGGTGCGGGGGTGCGGACGGGCCGCGCCGCCGCTCGGACGAAAGGCGGTTCCCGTGTCCGATCCGACCCAGGCCCCCGGCCTGCCCGAGGCCGTGACCGCCGCGGCGGCCGGGCTGGCCGCAGGCGGCCACCACCTGCTGACCTCCGGCACGCTGTCCGCCCTGGCCGGTGCCGGGGCCGAGGACTGGGCGCGGTTCGCCCGGCACTGGGACGACCTCACCGCCGACACCTATATGCGCGACGGCGGCACCTACCGGTACCGGCGCTACGGCCACTTCCACCTGGACTCCGCGACGGACACCCTGACCGCCCTGCCGCACGCCCCGTACGCGCAGGACCTGACGGTCAACCCGCTGAACGGAGGCGTCCAGCGCCACTTCGACCCGCTGACCGAGGAGTTCCTCGCCGACCCGCTGACCCGTGCGACCGTCCTCACGCTCGGCCGGATCTTCTCCGCCGCCGAGGGAGTGACCGCCTGGGACGTCAAGCTGCACCCCTTCCGGATCGTCACCGGCGCCGGCGAGACCGGCAAGCCCGCCCCGCAGGGCAGGCACCGCGACGGGTCCACCTTTGTCACCTCGCTGCTGGTCGCCCGGCACAACGTCACCGGCGGCGAAAGCTCCCTCTACACCGACGACGGCGAGCAGCTGTGCGCCGTGACGCTGAGCACCCCCGGCGAGCAGCTGCTGGTCGACGACCGCCGCGTGCTGCACGACGTCACCCCCGTACTCCCGGTGGACCCCGCCCGGCCGGCGTACCGCGACGTGCTGATCGTCGACTTCGACCTGCTCTGACCGCCCCGCGCACCCGACATCCCAGCCAGCGTCACAGTCACAGGAGATCCGATGCCCGACCAGCAGGTGCCGCAGGCGGCCGAGCTGAACCGCGCCATCAGCGAACTGTCCCCGGAGCGGCGCGCCCTGCTGAGCCGGCGGCTCGCCCGCGCGCGGACGGGCGAGGGGAGCGTCCCGCGGCTCCCCCGCACCCCCGGAGTCAGCCGGCTCCCCGCCTCGGCGGGCCAGGAGCGCCTCTACTTCCAGCACGAGCTGGACCCGGCGGCGACCACTTACCTCCTGCCCATCGTGCTGCGGCTGCGGGGTGACCTGAGCGAGGACGCCCTGCGCACCGCCCTGGCCACCGTGACGGACCGGCACGAGGCGCTGCGCACCGGCTTCGAGATGGTCACCGGCGAAGGCCTGCGCCAGGTGATCAGCGCCCCCGGAGGGGCGGCCGCCGCCTTGACGGCCGAGGAGTGCGACGCCGCGGACGTCGACGCCCGGATCCGGGCGCTGGTCACCCGGCCCTTCGACCTGGCGGGCCCGTCGCTGCTGCGCTCCGCGCTGTGGCGGGTCCGGGACGCCGGCCCGGACCGGCACTGGGTGCTGGCCCTGTGCGTGCACCACATCGTCGTCGACGGCTGGTCGCTGGGCGTGCTCGTCGACGACCTGATGGAGGCGTACACCGCCGCTGTCGAGGAACGACCGGCCCGGCTGCCCGCACTGCCCGTCCAGTACGCCGACTTCGCCGCCTGGCAGCGCGACCGCACCGAGGGCGAGCAGGCGCGCGGCGACCTCGCGTACTGGCGCGAGGCCCTGGCGGGCACGCCGGAGCTGCACCTGCCCGGTGACCGGCCCAGACCCGCCGCGCCCAGCTTCGCGGGCGGCGCCGTTCCGGTGCCCCTCCCGGCCGCGCTCACCGACCGGCTCGCCGCCCTGGGCCGGTCCGAGCAGGCCACGCCCTTCATGGTGCTGCTCGCGGCGTTCGCCGTCGTCCTGCACCGCTGGTCGGACCAGCGCGACCTGCTCGTCGGCACCCCGGTCGCCGGACGGTCCCGGCCCGAGCTGGAGCGGCTGGTCGGGTTCTTCGTCAACACCGTCCCGCTGCGCCTGGAGGTCGAGCCCACCGCCTCGTTCCGGGAGCTGCTGCGGCACACCCGCGCCCGCTCGCTGTCCGGCTTCGCCCACCAGGACCTGCCCTACGAACGGATCGTCCAGGCGGCCGGCGAGGAGCACGGCGGCGGGCGGGCCGCACTGCTGCGCGTCATGCTCGCCCTGCGCAACGTCCCCTTCCGCGAACTGCGGCTGCCCGGCGTCGAGGTGAGCATCGACGACACCACCAGCTCCGGCGCCGACCTGGACCTGACCGTGGAGTTCTCCCCGGCGCCCGGCGGCGGCCTCTCCGGCTGGCTCGGTTACGCGCTCGACCTCTTCGACGACGACACCGCCGCCCGGATCGGCGAGGCCCTGCGCACCGTGCTCGAAGCGGTCGCCGCGGATGCCGACGCCGCGGTCGCCGAACTGCCCGTCATGCGGGCCGCCGCCCGGGACCGCCTGCTGGGCATGAGCGGCCCGGAGCCGGTCGCGATCCCGGCCCGGCCGCTCACCGACTGGTTCGCCGACCAGGTGGCCGCGACCCCCGGCGCCGTGGCCGTCGTCGCCGACTCCGGCGACGACGCCGTCGTGTCGCCCTCCATGACCTTCCGGGAGCTCGACGAGCGGTCGGACCGGCTGGCGCACTGGCTGCTGGCGGCCGGCGTGCGGACCGAGGACCGGGTGGGCGTGTGCCTGCCGCGCGGGCTGGACTTCGCCGTCGCCATGATGGCGGTGTTCAAGGCCGGCGCGGTGTACGTGCCGCTGGACCCCGACCACCCGGCCGAGCGCCACGAGCAGCTGATCCGGGACGCCCGCACGGCCCTGGTGCTGACGCTCTCCGAGCACGCCGGCCGGATCCCGTCCGTCACCCCCGGCGGGCACGACGCCCCGGCCCGGGCGGTGGCGCTGGACACCCTCGGCGAGGCCCTGGACGCGCAGCCGTCCGGCCGCCCGCGCGTCGCGCTCGCACCGGACAACGCCGCCTACGTCCTCTACACCTCCGGATCCACCGGGCGGCCTAAGGGCGTGGTGGTGTCGCACCGCGCCATCGCCCACCGGGTCCGGGACCTGATCACGACACTGGGCTACGGCCCGGCCGACGCGGTGCTGCAGAAGACCCCCGTCATCGCCGACCCCTCCCTGTGGGAGCTGCTGGTGCCGCTGCTCAGCGGCGCCCGGCTGGTCATGGCGGTCCCGCGCCGCAACACCGACCCCCGCTACGTGCTGGAGGTCTTCGCCCGGCACCGGATCACGGCCACCGACTTCGTTCCCTCGACGCTCCGGCCGGTGGTGCGCGAGCCCGGCTTCGCCGAGGCCGCGCGCAGCCTGCGCGTCGCGTTCAGCGGCGGCGAGGAGCTGACCGCGGAGCTGTCCGGGCAGTTCCTCGAACTCGCCCCGCACGCCGCCCTGTACAACTGCTACGGGCCCACCGAGGCCGCCATCGACGTCGCCATGCACCGGGTGCCGGTGCCGGTGCCCGACCCGGTTCCGATCGGCTCGCCGACCAGCGGCGTCACCCTGTACGTGCTCGACGCCGCGGGCCGGCTGCAGCCGGTCGGCGTGCCCGGCGAGCTGTTCATCGGCGGGGTCCAGCTGGCCCGCGGCTACCTCGGCCGGCCCGGGCAGACCGCCGAACGCTTCGTGCCCAACCCCTTCGTCCCCGGGGAGCGGTTGTACCGGACCGGTGACCGGGCGCGGTGGCGGGGCGACGGAACGCTGGAGTTCCTCGGCCGGGTCGACCACCAGGTGAAGATCCGCGGCTACCGCGTCGAGCCCGCCGAGGCGGAGGCCGCGCTGCGCACGCACCCCGCCGTGTCGGAGGCCGTCGTCCTGGCCCTCCCGGACCCCCGTGGCTCGATGCGGCTGGCCGCCTACCTCAGGCCGGTGCCGGGCGCGACCGTGCCCGGTGCGGACGCCCTCCGCCGTCACCTCGGGCGGATCGTGCCCACCCCGCTCATCCCGTCCTCGTACACCGTGCTGGAGGTCTTCCCGCTGACCCCCGGCGGCAAGGTCGACCGCAAGGCCCTGCCCCTGCCCGACGAGGACGGCACCGGCGCGCGCGCCGAGCGGGTGCCGCCGTCGGACGACATGGAGCGGGTGCTGGCCGGGGCCTGGGAACAGGCCCTGGGAACCGCGGGCATCGGCGTGCACGACGACTTCTTCGACCTGGGCGGGCACTCGCTGCTGGCCACGCAGGTCGTGTCGAACATCCGGCAGCTGTTCCGGATCGAACTGCCGCTGCACTTCTTCATCGAGGCCCCGACGGTGGCCTCGCTGGCCGTCCTGGTGCGGGCGCAGGGGGCCCGCAGCGGCGTCGACGTGGACCGGGTGGCCGCGCTGGTCCTCAAGGTCCAGCAGATGTCGGCCGCCGAGGTGGACGCGGGGCTCCGGTCCTGACCCGGAGCGGCGCGTCCGTAGCGGCAGAGCCGTAGGGACAGAGCCGTACCGGCTCGCCCGTACCGATCAGCACATCCGTACCGACAGAAGGGCCCGCACCGTGGCGAGCGAGACCATGGCGGAACCGGCGGTCACCCGGCGCGGCTTCGCCCGCGGGTTCCGCCGGCTGTGGGGCGCCATCACGCTCTCCGGCCTGGGCGACGGCATCCGGATCACCGCCTTCGCGGTGTTCGCGGCGTCGCTGACCGACGACCCGTTCCAGGTCGCCCTGGTGACCGTGGCGACGCGCCTGCCGTGGCTGTGCGTCGGCCCGTTCGCGGGGGCCCTGGCCGACCGCGTCGACCGGTGGCGGACGCTGTGGCTCTGCGACGCGGTGCGGGCGGGCCTCGTGGGCCTGTTCGCCGCCCTGGCCCTCACCGGCCACGTGGGCATCCCGGTCCTGGCGGTGACCGCCTTCCTGCTCAGCTCGGTGGAGACGCTGGCGGACAACCTCGCGCAGGCCATGGTGCCGGACGTGACGGGCGACGCGAGCCTGGACTCGGCCAACAGCCGCCTCATGGGCGGGCAGATGGTCACCACCGAATTCCTCGGAGCGCCCCTCGGGGCGTTCCTGTTCGGGGTGTCGCACGCGCTGCCCTTCGCGCTGGACGCGGTCTCGTTCGCGTTGTCCGCCGTGCTGATCCTCAGCATCCGCAAGCCGCGGACCGGCAGCGGCACCGGTCAGCCGGGCTCCGCTGGGCAGCCCGCGCCCGCCGGGCTGCGCGCGCAGACGGCCGAGGGCATCCGCTGGCTGCGCGGCCATCGCGTGCTGCGGACCGTCTGCGTGCTGGCCGGCGCCCTGAACTTCTCGGTCCTGGCCGTCCTGTCCGTCGCCGTCCTCTACGCCCTGGAGGTCCTCGGCATCGGGCGCGACGCCTACGGCCTGCTGATGGTGATCATCGCGCTCGGCGGTCTCGCGGGCCTGCTGGCGGCCCCGGCGGTCGTCAAGCGGCTGGGACGGGCCGGGACCCTGCGGCTGGCCTGCGTGCTGTGCCCGCCGGCCTTCCTCGTCCCCGCCCTGACCACCGACCCGTTCCTCGCCGCGGGCGTCCTCAGCCTGGTGGGGGCCGCCATCGCCCTGGTGAACGTCGTCAGCGTGTCGCTGCGCCAGGTGCTCGTGCCGACCGAGCTGTTCGGACGGGTCAACGGCGCCTACCGGCTCGTCGTCAACGGGCTGTCCCCGCTGGGCGGCCTGGCCGGCGGGGCGGTGGCCGCCCGGTTCGGGCTGCAGGCGCCGTTCCTGATGTCCGCGGCGCTCATGGCGGTGGTCACGGTGCTCGCGCTGACGCTGCTGCCCGCGCGCGGCCTCGACGCGGAGGACGGCCGGGACCGGCGGGACGGCGGTCCCGGAGACGGGACCGGGAGTGGGAATGGGGCCGGAGAAGGGGCCGGGGCTGGAGAAGGTACTGGGGCCGGAGACGGGACTGGGGCGGGAGCGCCGGGCGCGCCCCGGCCGGCACTCCCGCGCGCACCCCGGCCGGGCCGGCGGCACCTCCCGCGGATCGTGCTGCTCGCCGCGGCCGTTGTGACGGCGCTTGCCGCCGCGTACTCCACCGTCTCGCCGCCCGCCCCGCTGCCCGCGAGCGCCCCCGCCGGCGACTTCTCGGCGGCCCACGCCCACCGGCACATCGCCGAGCTGGCCACTGCCCCGCACGGCTTGGGCACGCCCGAGCACGACCGGGTGGCCGCCCGCATCACCGCCGGGCTCAGCGCCCTGGGCCTGCGCCCGCACGAGCAGAACGCCACCAGCACGGACACCGGGTCGGGCGCCGCCCTCTCCGCCCGGGTCCGCAACATCAGTGCGACGCTGCCCGGCACCCGTCCCACCGGCCGGGTGCTGCTCGTCGCGCACTACGACTCGGTGGAGACCGGGCCGGGGGCGTCGGACGACGGCCTCGGCGTCTCCTCCCTCCTGGAGACCGCACGGGCCCTGGTGACCGGCCCGGCACCGCGCAACGACATCACCTTCCTCTTCACCGACGGGGAGGAGCCGGGCCTGATGGGCGCGCGCGCCTTCACCGCCGCGGAGGCCGGCGGCCACGGCGACCCGGACCGCACGGTGGTGCTCAACCTGGAGGCCCGCGGCACCTCCGGCCGCGCGGTGATGTTCGAGACGGGCGCGCACAACGCCGCGCTGGTGCCGGCGCTGAGCGGCCGTCCACCGGTCGCCACCTCCTTCTCGTACGAGGTCTACCGGCTGCTGGCGAACGACACCGACTTCTCCGAGCTGCGCCGCGCCGGCATGACCGGGATGAACTTCGCCGTCGTCGGCGGCTCCGCCCGCTACCACACGCCGCAGGACGATCCGGAGAGCGTCAGCCTCGCGAGCCTGCAGGACATGGGGTCGGCCGCGCTCTCCGCCACCCGGCACCTGGCCGGCGCGGACCTGGGTGCGGTGAACGGGCAGTCTGACGTCACCTACTTCACGCTGTGCGGCCTGCTCGTGCGCTACCCCGGCGGGCTCGTACTGCCTCTCGGGGCTCTGACCGCTCTCGCTTTCGCGGCGGCGCTGTGGTCCGCTCGGCGACGGGGGGTGGTGCGGCTCCGTACGGTCGCGACGGCCGCGGCCACCCTGGCTCTGCCCCTCCTGGGCGCCGCCGCCACCGGCTGGGCCGGCTGGGCACTGCTCACCCTGGTCCGGCCCGACTACCTGGGCTTCATGCTGGGCGACCCGTACCGGCCGGGGCTGCAGACCGCCGGCCTGGCGATCGTGGCCGCCGCCCTGACGTGGGCCTGGGCCGCCGTGCTGCGGCGCGTCCGGCCGTCCGGAGCGTCCCGTTCGGCGCTGGAGCTCGGCGCCGGCGTCACCACCGTCCTGGTGCTGCTGACCCTGGCCACCGCCCTGCTCTTCCCGGGCACGTCCTACCTGTTCGCCTGGCCCGCGCTGGCCGGCGCGGCGGGCCTGGCGGTGGCCGTCCGGCTGCCGGAGCGCTCGCCGTGGCGCGGCGCTTGTGCCGCGCTCGCGGCGATCCCCGCCGCCGCCCTGCTCACCCCCGTCGTGATCATGCTGGCCGGCACGGTCGGCCTCGTGTACGCCGCGGTGCCCCTGGCCGTCGTGGTCCTCCTCGCCGCACCGGCCCTGGTGGCTGCCGCACCGGCGCTGCGCGCCCGCACCGTGGTGGCCGTCACCTGTGCGACGGCCCTGCTCGGCGC
Source organism: Streptomyces sp. URMC 127 (assembly GCF_051386535.1). Classification (NCBI taxonomy): domain Bacteria; kingdom Bacillati; phylum Actinomycetota; class Actinomycetes; order Kitasatosporales; family Streptomycetaceae; genus Streptomyces; species Streptomyces sp. URMC 127. Next base: position 67,278 of record NZ_JBPQTW010000007.1, on the reverse strand, counting down.
CACCACAGTCGCCGCGGGGACGGCCCGCGACACGACCGACGCGCGCCACCCCGTCCAGGTCAGCCTGATGTACGCGGTGGACGCCGACACGGGAAGCGCCCGCTGGATCAGCAGGGGCACCTCCGGCAACGCCTGGGCCGCCGGGCACGTCCCGGCCGCCGCGACGGGCCTGAAGAGCACGTTCCCGTCGCTGACGGGTCCCGGCAGCTGGCACACCGGCTCCGCGCCCTCCCTCCCCGTACCGCTGCCGACGCTGCGCGTCGACGCGGACCGGAGGGAAGGACCGGTCCGGACCGTGACCGTGCACCTGGGGTCCGAACACGGCGTGCCCACCCAGCTGATGCTGTTCGCGGACACGGACGCCGTCACCGTCGAGGGCGCCCGCCTCGGCACGGCCGAACTGCCCGGCGGGGAGAACCGTCCCACCGCCGGCAGCCGGTGGAAATGGGGGCTGATCGTCGCCGCGCCCGGCCCCGGGGGAGCCGACCTGACCCTCCGCGTACGCGGTGACGGGCCGCTGCCCCTGCGCGTGGCCGCCCAGACCCCTGCGTTGCCGGAAGCCGCCCTGCACGAGCCGCGGCCGGCCACCGTGACCTGGTCCGGAGAGCTGTCCGGCTACACGGTCGCCACCCGCGGCTACCGCCTCTGACCTGCTCGGCTCCCCTCCACTGCGCTACTCCGCCGCGCCCCTCCGACCCGACGAGGACACGATGTCCCCCACCGCCCCCGTCTCCGCCTCCGCCTCCGCCTCCGATGACGAACGCCGTCTGCGTGAACTCGGCTACGCCCAGGAGCTCCCGCGGAGCATGTCCGCCTTCGCCAACTTCGGAGTGTCCCTGACCGTCATCTCGGTCCTCTCCGGCTGTCTGACGCTCTACGGCTTCGGCATGCGGACCGGCGGGCCCGTGCTGATCGTCTGGGGCTGGCCCGTGGTCGGCCTCATGACCCTCCTCGTCGCGCTGGCGATGGCGGAGGTCTGCTCCGCCTACCCCACGGCCGGCGGGCTCTACTACTGGTCGGCCAAGCTCAGCGACCGCAACCGGGCCGCCTGGGCGTGGTTCACCGGGTGGTTCAACTTCCTCGGCCAGGTGGCCGTCACCGCGGGCGTGGACTTCGGCGCGGCCACCTTCCTCAACGCACTGCTCAGCCTCCAGGGCTGGTACGCGGTGTCGACCGGGCACACCGTCGTCCTGTTCGGCGCCATCCTGGTGGTGCACGGGCTGCTCAACCACTTCGGGGGCCGCCTGCTCGCCCGGCTCGGCGAGGTCAGCGTGTGGTGGCACGTCCTGGGCGTCCTGCTCATCGTCGGCGTGCTGGCCGCCGGGCCCGCCCACCACCAGCCGGCCTCGTTCGTCTTCGGCCACTTCGCCAACTCCACCGGCTTCTCCTCCGGCTGGTACGTCGCCGCGCTCGGCCTGCTGCTCGCGCAGTACACCCTGACCGGATACGACGCCTCGGCGCACATGACGGAGGAGACCCGCGACGCGGCCCGCTCGGGGCCCCGGAGCATGGTCACGGCCGTCGTGGTCTCCCTGGCCGCCGGATGGGTCCTGCTCGTCGGCCTCACCTTCGCCGTCCAGGACTACGCGGCCGAGGCCAGCGCCGAGGTGCCGCCCGCCCGGATCTTCGTCGACGCCGTGGGCCTGGGCACCGGGAAGCTGCTGCTGGCCGTGGCGGTCGGGGCCCAGCTGTTCTGCGGGCTGTCCTCCGTGACCGCCAACTCCCGCATGATCTACGCCTTCGCCCGGGACGGCGCCCTGCCCGGATCCGGCTTCTGGCACCGCATCAACCCGCGGACCGGCACTCCGACCAACGCGATCTGGCTGGCGGTGGGCGGCGCCTTCCTCCTCGGCCTGCCCGCCCTGTGGAACATGACCGCCTACGGCGCCGTCACCTCGATCGCGGTCATCGGCCTGTACATCGCCTACGCGATCCCCACCTACCTCCGGCTGCGCAAGGGCGACGCCTTCGAGCGCGGCCCCTGGCACCTGGGCCGCTGGAGCCGGCCCGTGGGGATCGGTGCGGTGGCCTGGGTGTGCTGCGTCACCGTCCTGTTCGTTCTCCCGCAGACCTCGCCCGTCACCTGGGAGACCTTCAACTACGCCCCCGTGGCGGTCCTGGCGGTCCTCGGCTTCGCCGGGACCCACTGGCTGGTGTCGGCCCGGCACTGGTTCACCGGCCCGCGCGTGCAGGGCACCCCCGAAGAGCCCGCCGCCCCGGACCGGCACCGCACCACGGCCGCCTGACCGCCACCGACCACCGGAGTCCCACCATGACCACCCAGCGCAAGGGAATGCTGACCCTCGACGACCTGCGGCGCCAGGTCGCGGCCGGAGAGACCGACACGGTCGTCCTCGCCTTCACCGACATGCAGGGCCGGCTCCAGGGCAAGCGCCTGGCCGCGGAGTACTTCCTCGACGAGGTGGCCGGCGGCCACGCCGAGGGCTGCGCGTACCTGCTGGCCGTGGACGTCGAGATGAACCCCGTGGACGGCTACGCCGTCTCCTCCTGGGAGCGCGGCCACGGCGACTTCCGCCTCGTACCGGACCTGACGACCCTGCGCCGCCTGCCGTGGCAGGAGGGCAGCGCGCTCGTCCTCGCCGACCTCGCCCGGCACGACGGCGAGCCGGTTTCCGTGTCCCCCCGCCAGATCCTCAAGGCCCAGACGGACCGCCTGGCCGAGCGGGGCTGGCAGGCCATGACCGGCACCGAGCTGGAGTTCGTCGTCTACGAGGACACGTACGAGGAGGCCTGGCAGCGCGGCTACCGGGAGCTGCGGCCCGTCATCGGCTACAACGCGGACTACTCGATCCTGGGCACCTCCCGGGCCGAGCCGCTGCTGCGCCGCATCCGCACCTCCATGGCCGGCGCCGGCATGTACGTGGAGTCGGCGAAGGGCGAGTGCAACCTCGGCCAGCACGAGATCGTGTTCCGCTACGACACCGCCCTGACGACCTGCGACAACCACACGATCTACAAGACGGGCGCCAAGGAGATCGCCGGGCAGGCGGGCCGGAGCCTGACGTTCATGGCCAAGCCCGACGAGCGCGAGGGCAACTCCTGCCACATCCACCTGTCCCTGCGCGACGCCGACGGCACGCCCGTCCTCGCGGGAGAAGGCCCGTACGGGCTCTCCCGGCTGGGCGAGCACTTCCTCGCCGGCCAGCTGGCCGGGCTGCGCGAGCTCACGCTCCTCCAGGCCCCGAACATCAACTCCTACAAGCGCTTCGTCGCCGGGAGCTTCGCCCCCACCACGGTCAAATGGGGCCTGGACAACCGCACCTGCGCCCTGCGCCTGGTCGGCCACGGGCCCTCGCTCCGGGTGGAGAACCGCCTCCCCGGCGGCGACGTCAACCCCTACCTGGCGGTCGCCGCCCTGATCGCGGCCGGCCTGGACGGCATCGACCGCCGGCTCCCCCTGGAAGCTCCCTACGAGGGCAACGCCTACGCCGCCGGCGGCGACGCCGAGCGGGCCCCGCAGGACCTCCGGGAAGCCCTCGCCCTGTGGGAGCACAGCGACCTCGCCGCGCGGGCCTTCGGCCCCGGCCCTGTCGCCCACTACGCCCACCAGGCCCGTACCGAACTCGACGCCTACAGCCGTGCGGTCACCGACTGGGAACTGCGCCGCGGCTTCGAACGCCTCTGACCCCCCGATCCTCCGACCCCCTGATCCCCGAGAAAGGCAGCACCATGAACCGACTCCAGGACCGCGTCGCGGTCGTGACAGGCGCGGGCAGCGGCATCGGCCTGGCCACCGCCCGCCGGCTCGCCTCCGAGGGCGCCCGCGTCGTCTGCGCCGACATCGACGAGCAGGCGGGAAAGGCCGCGGCCGAGGCGACCGGCGGGCTCTTCGTCAAGGTCGACGTCACCAGCCCCGAGGAGGTCGAGGCGCTCTTCAAGACCGCCTACGACACCTACGGCTCGGTGGACGTCGCCTTCAACAACGCCGGCATCTCGCCCCCGGACGACGACTCGATCCTGACCACCGGCCTGGAGGCCTGGAAGCGCGTCCAGGAGGTCAACCTCACCTCGGTCTTCCTGTGCTGCAAGTACGTGATCCCCTACATGCAGCGCCAGGGCAAGGGCTCCATCATCAACACCGCCTCCTTCGTCGCCGTCATGGGCGCCGCGACCTCGCAGATCAGCTACACGGCTTCCAAGGGCGGGGTGCTGGCGATGTCCCGCGAGCTCGGCGTGCAGTTCGCCCGCGAGGGCATCCGTGTCAACGCGCTGTGCCCGGGGCCGGTGAACACGCCGCTGCTCAAGGAGCTCTTCGCCAAGGACCCCGAGCGGGCCGCCCGCCGCCTGGTGCACGTGCCCGTCGGCCGGTTCGCCGAGCCCGAGGAGATCGCCGCCGCGGTCGCCTTCCTCGCCAGCGACGACTCGTCCTTCGTCAACGCCGCCGAGTTCCTCGTCGACGGCGGCATAGCCGGCGCCTACGTCACCCCCCAGTAAGCCGAGGGGCCCCACCCGGGGCCAAGCGCACCGTGTGCCCAGAATCACAGCCGGCGAACCCGGAACCTCGGAAAACACTCCAGCCCCGCTCTCCTCAAGAAGGAGACCGGGGCTGGAGTGCTGTTTAACCGATCGAGCTTCAGGGCTACCGGTGACGGTGAGCCGCCCCTGGCCGTCCGCTCCGATACTGATCTTGAAAGGGTGGTGCCGCTTCGGTCAGGTCTGGTTCGGGCCAAGCCGGTCTCGGCCAGTGGTCCGCGTCGCAGGAGAGACCAGATACCTTCAACCGGGTTGAGGTCGGGTGCTGGACTCGGCGAAGGTACGCCGCGAGTTCCGGCGAGCCCTCGCGGGCGTCGAAGGGATCAAGCCTCGGGAGTGGACGCCCCGAGAGCTTCGGCAGGGCTTCGTGTCCATCCTGTCCGACGACGGGATGCAGCTTGAGGAGATCTCCCGGCTTGTCGGCCACTCCAGCACGGCCGTGACCGAGGAGGTATCGGAAGCAGATCCGCCCGGTGATCCAGTCCGGCGCGACCGCCATGGACGGCATCTTCGGCTCCGGCCCGAGGCCGTAGTCACGCAGTTAGTCACGCACAACGGCAGAGGCCTGATCCACTTTCGCGGATCAGGCCTCTGACCTGGTTATTCACCTGTCGGGGTGGCGGGATTTGAACCCACGACCTCTTCGTCCCGAACGAAGCGCGCTGCCAAGCTGCGCTACACCCCGATGTTCTCCGGCTTCCCGCTTTCGCAGGTCGTCGGCGCAACGAGCTCTACTTTAGCGGACCCGAGCCCGTAGGTGAAATCCGGTTTCGGGGGCCGCGCAGGTGGGGGCGTACGCGGTCGAGGAGGACCAGGGTGAGGGCCAGGGCGTAGAAGGCCAGGCCGAAGGTGATGGCGTTGGTGGCGATGCCGTCCCAGCCGTGGAGGTCGACGTCCAGGAACGGGTACGGGTAGCGGCCCTCGGTGCCGGGGTCGAGGAGGGCGCCGCGGATCAGGGCGAAGGGCAGGTAGAGGAGGGGGTAGACCAGCCACTGCCAGGCGTGGCGCAGCAGGAAGCCGCCGGGGACGGTGAGCAGGAGCCAGTCGAGGGCGGCCGCGAGCGGGGTCACGGTGTGCAGGAGCTGGTTGGCGATCGATTCCAGGGGCGTGCGCTCGCTGGTCATGGCGAACCCGCTGGAGTCGTTCGAGAGCACGAAGTGGAAGACCAGACCCGTGATCGAGATGTAGAGCAGCGCGGCGCCCGTGATCCGCGGGGAGAGGGCGGGGCGCCCGCTCCAGGCGCGGTGGGCGGCCCAGGCGAAGGAGATCGCCACCAGGATGTTGGACTGGATCGTGAAGTAGCTGAAGAGCCTGCCCAGGTCGTCCGAGTCGATCGTGTCCAGCACGATGCCGGTGAGCGCGGCCAGGGCCACGAGCGCGCGGAAGGCCGCCGCGAAGGGGCGGCGGCCGGTCGGCGGGACGACCGCGGAAGCGGGGACGCCCGCCGTGCCGGTCGTGCCGCGCCGGGTGGTGGAGGGAGAAGTCGGGTCGATCATCCCCCCACCGTACGGGTGAGCTCCGCGAACCTCGCCGGACCGGCGGCCGCTCAGTCGCGGGGGACGAGGGTGAGGAGAGTGGCCTCCGGGGGGCAGGCGAAGCGGACGGGGGTGTAGCGGTTCGTACCGCAGCCTGCGGAAACGTGCAGGTAGGAGCGGTGGCCGCCGGCCTTGTGGGTGGAGAGGCCCTTGACCCGCTCGGTGTCGATGTCGCAGTTGGTGACCAGCGCCCCGTAGAAGGGGATGCACAGCTGGCCGCCGTGCGTGTGCCCGGCGAGGATCAGCGGGTAGCGGTCGGCGGTGAAGGCATCCAGGACCCGGAGGTACGGGGCGTGGACGACGGCCATGGAGAAGTCCGCGTCCTCGCGGGGACCGCCGGTGACCTCCGCGTACCGGTCGCGCTTGATGTGCGGGTCGTCGAGGCCGGTGAGGGCGATGTCGTAGCCCGCCACCTTCAGGGCGCCGCGGGTGTTGGTGAGGTTCACCCAGCCCGCCGCGTCGAAGCCGTCGCGCAGCTCCTCCCAGGGATTGTGGATCGCGCCGACCACCGGGGCGTTGCCGTTGAGGCCGTGCCGCCCGCTGGCCCGCTCCAGCAGATAGCGGGCGGGGTTGCGCAGCTTGGGGCCGTAGTAGTCGTTCGAGCCGAAGACGTAGGCGCCGGGGAACTCCATGAGCGGGCCCAGGGCGTCGAGCGTCTCCGGCACGCCCTCCGTGTCGGAGAGGTTGTCGCCCGTGTTGATCACGAAGTCCGGGCGCAGCCCGGCGAGCGACTGGAGCCAGCGCTGCTTCTTGCGCTGCCCGGAGACCATGTGGATGTCGGAGACCTGGAGCACCCGCAGCGGCCGCATCCCAGCCGGCAGCACGGGCACGGTCACCCGCCGCAGCCGGAAGGACCGGACTTCGAAGCCGGCGGCGTAGGCGAGGCCGGCCGCGCCGACCGCCGCGATTCCCAGAGGTACTCCGTATCGAGCGCGCATGGGGTACATGGTCGCAGACTCCCGGGATCCGCCCTTCACGGGCTGTGGATAACCGGGAGTTGGCCCCTGGCAGGCCCGGGAGTCGGCCCCTCACGGTCCCTCCCCCCGCGTTAATGCAGCGCGCCGTCCGTCGCCCAATGCGAAGATTGCGGCATGACCACGCTCAAGGCCAAGCTGCACGACGACCTCACCGCCTCCATCAAGGCGCGTGACGAGCTGCGCTCCTCCACCCTCCGTCTCACCCTCTCCGCCATCGCCTACGAGGAGACCGCGGGCAAGTCCGCCCGTGAGCTCTCCGACGACGAGGTGCTGAAGGTGATCACCCGCGAGGCCAAGAAGCGCCGCGAGGCCGCGGAGGCGTTCGACAAGGGCGGTCGCGCCGACCAGGCCGAGCGGGAGCGCGCGGAGGGCGAGGTCCTCGCCGCCTACCTGCCGAAGCAGCTGTCGGACGAGGAGCTCGCCGCGATCGTCGGCGAGGCGGTGGCCGAGGCGAAGGCCGGCGGTGCCGAGGGGCCGAAGGCCATGGGCGCCGTCATGAAGATCGTGAACCCCAAGGTGGCCGGCCGCGCCGAGGGCAGCCGCGTCGCCGCCGAGGTCAAGCGGCTCCTCGCCGGCTGACCGGCAGAGACACGTAAGCCGGCCACCGCAGAGACACGTAAGCCGGCTGACCCCGGCACAGACACGTAAGCCGGCTGGCCCCGGCACAGACACGTAAGCCGGCTGACCCCGGCAGAGACACGTAAGCCGGCTGACCCCGGCAGAGACACATAAGGGGCGCCCGGACCGTTTCGGTCCGAGCGCCCCTTCTCATGTGCCGGTTCTCATGCGCCGGTCCGCTCAGCGGCCGCCGTCCTGGCCCGTCCCCGGCTGGCTGTGACGCCCGCCGTTGCCACCGGCCTTGCCGCTGCCCGGCTTGTTGCCGCCGGTCCCCGGCTTGCGGCGCCCGTTGCCGGCCGTGCCGCTCTTGTCGCCGTCAGCGTCGCCGCGGCCCGCGTCACCGCGGTCGCCACCGCCGACCGCCACGGTGTCGAAGCTCGGGGCCTCCTTGCCCTCCAGCGCGCCGGCCATCGCGTCGCGCCAGATCGGGCCGGGGGTGTCGCCGCCGTAGACCTTGTCGTGGTACTGGCCGCCGATGGTGATGTTCTCCATCTCGACGTCCTTGCCCGGGCCGCCGACCCAGACCGCGCCGGCCATGTTGGGCGTGTAGCCGACGAACCAGGCGGCCTTGCGGCCGTCCGTCGTGCCGGTCTTGCCCGCGCTGTCGCGCCCGGAGAGACCGGCCTCCTTGCCCGTGCCGTCCTCGACGACGCCCTTGAGGAGCGTGTTCACGGTGTCGGCGGTCTGCTCGGACATCGCCCGCGAGCACTTCGTCTTCGGCACGGGCAGGCTCTTGCCGTTCGGGCCGGTGGCCGAGGTGATCAGGACCGGCGTGCAGTACGTGCCGCCGTTGGCGAAGGCCGCGTAGGCCGCGGCCATGGTCAGCGGGGACATGCCCTGCGTGCCGAGCGCGATCGACGGGACCTGGTCCATGTCGGCCCCGGAGGCCGGCTTCAGGCCGAGCTTCTCCGCCATCTTGGTCACCGGGCAGGTGCCGATGTCGCCGATCATCTGGATGAAGTAGGTGTTGACCGACTTGGCGGTCGCCTCCCGCATCCCGTACGGGCCGACCTCGCTCCGGTTCTCGTTGCTGACCGTCTCGCCGCCGGAGTTCTTCCACGTGCCCGTGCACGTGTCCACGGACTCCGGGTAGGCCATCCGGTAGGGCGACGAGTACGTCTTGTTGGGCGAGATGCCCTCCTCCAGGGCGGCCGCCGCGAGGATCGGCTTGAAGGTGGAGCCGGTCTGGAAGCCGTAGTTCGACCCGCCGCGGTTCTTGTCGGCCGAGAGGTTGATCTGCGTCTGGTGGTCGCCGAAGCCGTACGGGCGCGACTGGCCCATGCCGAGCACCTTGCCGGTGCCGGGCTGCACGATCGAGATCGCGGTGGCCACGGAGTCGGACTGGTAGACGTGGTCGGTGATCGACTTCTGGACGGACTTCTGCGTCTGCGGGTCGAGGGTGGTGCGGATCGTCATGCCGCCCTCGTTCCAGCGCTTGGCGCGCGCCTCCTTGGTCTTGCCGAAGACCGGGTCCTTGAGGAAGACCTCGCGGACGTAGTCGCAGAAGAAGCCGGCGCCGCTGACGGCGGTGATGCAGCCGCTCTTGGGCCGGGTGACCTTCAGCTTGAGGGGCTCGGCCTTGGCCGCCGCGGCCTCCTCCGGGGTGACCGCCTTGAGCTCGGCCATGCGCTGCAGCACGGTGTTGCGGCGCTTGACGGCTTCGTTCGGGGCGTTGACGGGGTCGTAGCGGCTCGGCGACTGGACGATGCCGGCCAGCATCGCCGACTCGGCCAGGGTGAGGTCCTTGGCGCGCTTGCTGAAGTAGCGCTGGGAGGCGGCCTCGACGCCGTAGGACTGCTGACCGAAGAACGTGATGTTCAGGTAGTTGTTGAGGATCCGGTCCTTGCCGAGCTCCTTCTCCACCTGAATGGCGTACTTCAGCTCCTTGACCTTGCGGCCGAGGGTCTGCTGCGTGGCGACGGCGACCTTGTCCGGGTCGTCGCCGGCCTCCTCGACGAAGATGTTCTTGATGTACTGCTGGGTGAGGGTGGAGGCGCCCTCGGAGACGCCGCCGGACTGGGCGTTCTTGTTGAGCGCGCGGAGCACGCCCTTGAGGTCGATCGCACCGTGCTCGTAGAAGCGCGCGTCCTCGATGGCGACGATCGCCTTCCGCATGTACGGGGAGATCTCGTTCAGCGGTACGACCGTACGGTCCCGCGAGTAGACCTTGGCTATTTCGCCGCCCTCGGCATCCAGGATTGTGGTGCGCTGGCTGAGCGGTGGGGTCTTCATACTGGCCGGGATCTCGTCGAACCCCTCGACGGACTCCTTGGCCACCAGCCCGAAGGCCCCGACGGCAGGCAGGGCCAGGCCCGCCAGAACCGCTCCGGAGAGCACGCTGACACCTAGGAACTTGGCGGCCATCCGGGTCCTGTTGGACCCCTCGCCCGAGCGCTTCTTACCCATGGAGGGAAGCCTACGTTCTCATTCGGCGGACAGACGCCCGTGTGTTCGCCTACGCTGTTTCACGCCAGTCACTGCGGCGTGATTCCGCATCATCTCTGCCTTCACTCTTGTAGGTGATGAGAGGTGTCCGTATTGCCGTCCGTGTCACCCTCTGGGTCTTCCAGCCCGGGTGACCTGCCCTGATATGGCGGCTTAGTCGGCAATGTCGTCCGCTCACTCCGTTGGGTGATCTGCCGCGTACGCATAGTCCGTTCGGGCCATCCAAGATTGGGCCCGAAGGGGGTGTTGCCCCCTGCCTGCCTTCCGTAACGTCCTCAACTGGCAACGGTGAATATGCCGCTGCCGCCGTGGGGGAGCCCCGATTCGGGAGAGGACGGCGCCAGCATGGGCTGGGTAACCGACTGGAGTGCGCAGGCAGCCTGCCGCACTACCGATCCGGATGAACTATTCGTTCAGGGCGCTGCACAGAACAGGGCCAAGGCGGTGTGCACCGGGTGCCCGGTGCGTACCGAGTGTCTGGCCGATGCGCTGGACAACCGCGTCGAGTTCGGCGTGTGGGGCGGGATGACCGAGCGCGAGCGCAGGGCGCTGCTGCGGCGCAGGCCGACGGTCACCTCGTGGCGCAGGCTCCTGGAGACCGCCCGTACGGAATACGAGCGCGGGGCGGGCATTCTGCCGCTGGGCGACGAGGAGTACGGCGAGTACGCCGCAGTCGGTTAGCCGACGATCCCGGCGACCGGTTAGCCGGCGGTCCCGAAGACGCCCTGACGGGCGTACAGAATCGCTCGGAACCTCGCTCGGAACCTCTCCATATCACTCAGTCCGCTCGGCGTGCGGCCGGTCCGCCGACGGGGCGGGCGAAGCAGCCGAGGCAGCCCTGGGAGCCGGGACAGCGGGCTGAGCGGCGAGGCGCTCGCCGATCTCCCGCAGTCCCGCCAGGTCGTGCACATCGCCCGGCAGGGCGGCCACTTCCGCCACGGCGACCTCCGGGTGCAGAGAAGTGAAGCGGTCGCGCGTACGGCGCTCGCGGTCGAGCACCTGCATGCGCTCGGCATGCAGCCGCAGCAGGCCTGCCGCCGTCCTGGAGGCCTCGCCTTCCGAGACGTCGCCTTCCGAGACGTCACTCTCCGAGATGTCACTTTCCGAGACATCGCTCGGTTCTCGCGAATCTCCCGAAGATGCCGGCTGGGGGAGGCCGCTCACGGGAGAGGACGGAGAAGACGGAGCAGAAGAAGCAGACGGAGCTGTGGGAGCGTCGGTGCCCGCGACGCGAACGGTACGTGACCCAGCTTGCCCGCCGTCACGATCCACAATGCCACCGGCAGCAAGATTTTCCGATGTTCCTGCCGGAGCGGGCTCCGGCGCGTCCACGGGAGCGTCCGGACGGGCCGGATGAGCCGGATGAGCCGGACCGACCGGGTCAACCGGATCGTTCACCAGCCCCTCCGAGAGAGCCTCCGCAGCCGCCAGCGCCCGCTCCGCCGTCAGCTGGCCGGCCGCACTGCCGTGCACCCGGTTGAGGACGAGCCCCGCCAGCGGCATGCGCTCCGCGGCCAGCCGCTCCACGAAGTACGCCGCCTCCCGCAGTGCGTCCCGCTCGGGCGCCGCGACGACCAGGAAGGCCGTACCGGGCGCCTGCAGCAGCCGGTACGTGGCATCCGCGCGCGTACGGAACCCGCCGAACATGGTGTCCATGGCGGCCACGAACGTCTGGACGTCCCGCAGGAGCTGGGCACCCATCAGCTTGTTCAGCGGCCCGCTCATGACGGACATGCCCACGCCCAGGAACTTCATCCCGGCCCGCCCGCCGAGCTTCGCCGGCGCGACCAGCAGCTTGATCAGCTTCCCGTCGAGGAACGATCCGAGCCGCCCGGGGGCGTCCAGGAAGTCGAGCGCCGAGCGGCTCGGCGGGGTGTCCACGACGATCAGGTCCCACTCGTCGCGGGAGCGGAGCTGGCCGAGCTTCTCCATGGCCATGTACTCCTGCGTGCCCGCGAAGCCGGCCGACAAGGACTGGTAGAAGGGGTTCTCCAGGATCGCCCGGGCCCGCTCCTTGTCGGAGTGCGCCTCCACGATCTCGTCGAACGTCCGCTTCATGTCGAGCATCATGGCGTGCAGCTCGCCACCGGCGGACGAGTCGATGCCGGGCACCCGGCGGGGCACGTTGTCGAGCTCCTCGATGCCCATCGACTGCGCCAGCCTGCGCGCCGGGTCGATCGTCAGGACGACGACCCTCCGGCCGCGCTCCGCGGCCCGCACCCCGAGCGCCGCCGCCGTCGTCGTCTTGCCGACGCCGCCGGAGCCGCAGCACACCACGATGCGGGTGCGCGGGTTGTCCAGGACGGGGTCGATGGCGAGGACGGACGCGCTGTCGAGCCCCTTCCGCCGGGCCGGTACATCTGCTGCCGACGACCCTGCCGTCGGCGACCCTGCCGTCGGCGACTCTGCTGTAGACGAGCCCCCTGCCGACGAATCTGCCGCCGACGACCCTGCTGTCAACGAGTCTGCTGTCAACGCGCCACTCCTTGCTTCCGCAGTTCGCGCGCCATGCGGTAGAGCCCCGCCAGGTCGACGCCGTCGCCGAGCAGTTCCAGTTCGTACGTGGGCAGGCCGAGCGCCGCTATGCCCGCGCGGCCGCTCCGCTCCAGGGCGAGCCGCTCGATGTGCTCGCGGGCCTCGGACAGCAGCGGATCGACGAGCTGCTCGGCGAGGCCGGGGTTGCGGGCGCCACCGAACCCGGTGCGCTCCAGGGCGAGCGACAGGGACCGTGCGACGGCGGTCCGCCGGCCGTTCGCGGGGGCCTCGACGGCCGCCGCGTCCAGTATCTCCGGACGCACCATGTTGATGACCACGCCGCCCACGGGCAGGCCCGCCGCGCGGAGCTCGGCAACGCCGTCGCGGGTCTCCTGGACGGGCATCTCCTCCAGCAGCGTCACGAAGTGCACGGCCGTCTCCGGCGACTTGAGCACCCGCATGACGGCCTGTGCCTGGTTATGGATCGGGCCGATCCGGGCGAGCCCGGCCACCTCGTCGTTCACGTTGAGGAAGCGGGTGATGCGACCGGTGGGCGGAGCGTCCATGATCACGTAGTCGTACGTGAAGCGGCCGGTGCGGTCCTTGCGGCGCACCGCCTCGCAGGCCTTTCCGGTCAGCAGGACGTCGCGCAGCCCGGGCGCGATCGTTGTCGCAAAATCGATGGCGCCGATCTTCCGCAGCGCCCGCCCGGCACTGCCGAGCTTGTAGAACATGTGCAGGTAGTCGAGGAGCGCCCGCTCCGCGTCGATGGCCAGGGCGAACACCTCGCCCCCGCCCGGCGCCACCGCGATCTTCCGCTCCTCGTACGGCAGCGCCTCCGTCTCGAACAGCTGGGCTATGCCCTGACGGCCTTCGACCTCGACCAGGAGAGTGCGTTTGCCCTCGGCGGCGAGGGCAAGCGCGAGTGCCGCGGCGACCGTGGTCTTGCCGGTTCCGCCCTTGCCGCTGACGACATGGAGCCTGCTCATGAATCGGAGCCTAATTCGTCGGCAACGCCCTTGTGGCGCCAGGTGGCGACATGAGGTCATTCGCCGCCGGCGGGAGGCATTACAGTCGGCCTATGACCAAATGGGAATACGCCACCGTGCCGCTGCTCGTGCACGCGACCAAGCAGATCCTGGACACCTGGGGCGAGGACGGCTGGGAGCTCGTCCAGGTCGTGCCCGGGCCGAACAACCCCGAGCAGCTGGTGGCCTACCTCAAGCGGCCGAAGCCGTGAGCGCCGTCGAGAGCCGGCTCGCCGAGCTCGGGCTGAGCCTGCCCGACGTCGTGCCGCCGCTGGCCAGCTACCAGCCGGCCGTGCGCTCCGGCGCGTACGTCTACACCGCCGGCCAGCTGCCCATGGTCAAGGGTTCCATCCCGGTCACGGGCAAGGTCGGCGCCGAGGTCAGCCCCGAGCAGGCCAAGGAGCTCGCGGGGATCTGCGCGCTGAACGCCCTGGCGGCCGTCAAGTCGGTCGTCGGTGACCTGGACCGCATCGTCCGCGTGGTGAAGGTCGTCGGCTTCATCGCCTCCGCCCCCGACTTCACCGGCCAGCCGGGCGTCCTCAACGGCGCCAGCGAGCTGCTCGGCGAAGTGCTCGGCGAGAAGGGCGTGCACGCCCGCTCGGCGGTCGGCGTCGCGGTGCTGCCGCTGGACGCGCCGGTCGAGGTCGAGTTCGTGGTCGAGGTCGAGGCCTGAGCGGGCTCCGGCCCCCTCCGCCCCTCCGGGCCGTCCCCCGGGCCGCCCCGGCCCCCGGCGTCCCCTCGAACATCCGCCCGTGAGCGCATAGCATCCGGCCATGTCGACTTCGAACGGCCAGTGGTACCCGCCGGAGTGGCCGGACCGGATCAGAGCGCTCACGCGGGGCGAGCTCGACCCCGTGCGCCCGCGCCGCGCCGCGACCGTCCTGCTGCTGCGCGACGGAGCCGGCGGCCCGGCCGTCCACATGCTGCGCAGACGCGCCTCCATGGCCTTCGCCGGAGGCGCGTACGCGTATCCGGGCGGCTCCGTCGACCCGCGCGACGAGCGGGACGTGCCCTGGGCGGGCCCCGCGCCCGCCGACTGGGCCCGGCGCCTGGGCGTCGACGCCGTCTCCGCCCAGGCCATCGTGTGCGCCGCCGTCCGGGAGACGTTCGAGGAGGCGGGGGTGCTGCTCGCGGGCCCCACCCCCGGCACGGTCGTCGCGGACACCACCGGGCCCGAGTGGGAGGCCGACCGGGCCGCACTCGTCAGCCGCGAGCTGGCGTTCGCCGACTTCCTCGTGCGGCGCGGCCTGCTCCTGCGCAGCGACCTCCTGGGCGGCTGGGCGCGCTGGATCACGCCGGAGTTCGAACCGCGCCGCTACGACACCTGGTTCTTCGTCGCCGCGCTCCCCGAGGGCCAGCGCACCCGCAACGCCTCCACGGAAGCGGACCGGACCGTGTGGATCGGCCCCGCCGAGGCGGCCGCCGGCTTCGACCGGGGCGAGCTGCTGATGATGCCGCCCACCATCTCCACGCTGCGGCAGCTGCGCCCGTACGGCAGCGCCGCCGAGGCCCTCGCCGCCGCGCGTGACAGGGATCTCACCCCCGTCCTGGCCGAGGCGCGCCTGGAGGGCGAGGAGATCGTGCTGAGCTGGCCCGGACACGACGAATTCACCCGGCACGTCGCCATGAAACCCTCGGGACCTTCGGAGGCCGACTCATGACATCCGCGACCGAACTCCCCGGCCAGCCCCGCACAGGGGCCCTCGGCGGCCCCGCGACCGCCCGCGCGACCTGTGTCCTCGCCCCCAACCCGTCACCGATGACGCTCGACGGCACCAACACCTGGATCGTCGCCGAACCGGACTCCGACCTCGCCGTCGTCATCGACCCCGGTCCGCTGGACGAGGCCCACCTGCAGGCCGTGGTCTCGGCCGCCGAGGCGGCCGGCAAGCGCATCGCCCTCACTCTGCTCACGCACGGTCATCCCGACCACTCCGGCGGCGCGGCTCGCTTCGCCGAGCTGACCGGCACGAACGTACGGGCCCTGGATCCGGCGCTGCGCCTGGGCGGCGAGGGGCTCGGCATCGGCGACGTGGTCACCACCGGCGGGCTGGAGCTGCACGTCATCTCCACGCCCGGCCACACCGCGGACTCGCTCTGCTTCCACCTGCCCGCCGACGGGGCGGTGTTCACCGGCGACACGGTGCTGGGCCGCGGCACGACCGTCGTCGCCCACCCCGAGGGCCGCCTCGGCGACTACCTGGACTCGCTGCGCCGCCTGCGCGCGCTGACGGTGGACGAGGGCGTCGGGACGGTGCTGCCGGGCCACGGCCCGGTCCTCGACGACGCGCGCGGCGCCGTCGACTTCTACCTCGTGCACCGGGCGAAGCGGCTCGCCCAGGTGGAGACCGCCGTGGAGAGCGGCTACCGCACGCCGTCCGAGGTGGTCGCCCACGTCTACGCGGACGTCGACCAGTCGCTGTGGCCGGCTGCGGAGCTGTCCGTACGGGCGCAGCTGGAGTACCTGGGGGAGCACGGGCTCATCCAGTGAGCGGCGGCTGCGGCGGCGGGCCGGGAGCTGCCGGCTCCGGTAGCTCCTGACGCGTGCGCGCGCGTAGGTCCGCAGCTCCTGACGCGCGCGTGCGCGCGCGTAGGCCCGTGCAGGCCTGCGTCTGCAAGCATGCGCATGCCGAAGGCCCCTGCCGTACGTGGCAGGGGCCTTCCGAGCTCGTGGGCGCGCCGGAGGGCGCTCCCGTCAGGCCGTGCGCCCCGGGCGTGCGGCGTGCACGCCCGGCACGGCCCGCATCAGCGGGAGCGCTTCGCGAGCCGCTCCACGTCGAGGAGGATCACCGCACGGGCCTCCAGACGCAGCCAGCCGCGGCCGGCGAAGTCGGCGAGGGCCTTGTTGACCGTCTCGCGGGAGGCGCCGACGAGCTGGGCCAGCTCCTCCTGCGTGAGGTCGTGCACCACGTGGATGCCTTCCTCGGACTGCACGCCGAAGCGGCGCGACAGGTCCAGCAGGGCCTTGGCGACGCGGCCGGGCACGTCCGAGAAGACGAGGTCCGACATCGAGTCGTTGGTGCGGCGCAGCCGGCGGGCGACGGCGCGCAGCAGGGCGGTGGCCACCTCGGGGCGGGCGTTGAGCCAGGGCTGCAGGTCGCCGTGGCCGAGGCCGAGCAGCTTGACCTCGGTGAGGGCGGTGGCGGTGGCGGTGCGCGGCCCGGGGTCGAAGAGCGACAGCTCCCCGATGAGCTCACCGGGGCCCAGGACGGCCAGCATGTTCTCGCGGCCGTCGGGGGAGGTGCGGTGGAGCTTCACCTTGCCCTCGGTCACCACGTAGAGGCGGTCGCCGGGGTCCCCTTCGTGGAACAGGGCGTCGCCCCTCGCGAGGGTGGCCTCGCCCATGGAGGCGCGCAGCTCAGCGGCCTGCTCGTCATCGAGCGCCGCGAAGAGCGGGGCGCGCCGCAGAACGTCGTCCACGAGTTCTCTCCTTGTCGACATGCACAGGGGACCGTGGTCCCCATGATGCCCGTCGGTAAAACTGTGTGATCAAACACAAGTGTCGCGCATCGTCGCCCGAAGCCCTACGGCAGGGGTCCGATTGGGCTGTGGTTTTTCTGCGCGAGGACCGGATGTCAGTGGTGGGCCTTAGTCTGGCCGGGTGTCCAATACGCCGGTGAGAGCACAGGGCAAGGGGGCCGGAAGGGTGACTCCACCTCGTAATTCCGCTGTGGGCGAACAAGCGGCTGCGGCGGCGAAGAAAGGCGCAAGTAAGGCCAAAAGGGAAAGCGGAGCGACATCTTCCGCAAAGTCCGCGAAGGCCGTGACCGCGTCGAAGACCTCGAAGACGTCCAAGACAGCGAAGGCTCCGGAGGCCGCCCCGGCCGCCGCCGGAGGGGAGTCCCGCACCGCCCTCGTCCGCCGCGCCCGCCGCATCAACCGCGCCCTCGCCGAGGTCTATCCCTACGCCCACCCCGAGCTCGACTTCGAGAATCCCTTCGAGCTCCTGGTCGCCACGGTCCTCTCCGCCCAGACGACGGATCTGCGCGTCAACCAGACCACGCCCGCCCTCTTCGCCGCCTATCCCACGCCCGAGGACATGGCCGCGGCCGACCCCGAGGCGCTGGAGCAGCTCATCCGGCCCACGGGCTTCTTCCGCGCCAAGGCCAAGTCGCTCATGGGCCTGTCCGCCGCGATCCGCGACCGCTTCGGCGGCGAGGTGCCCGGCCGCATAGAGGACCTCGTCTCGCTCCCCGGCGTCGGCCGCAAGACCGCCCACGTCGTCCTCGGCAATGCCTTCGGCAGGCCGGGGATCACCGTGGACACCCACTTCGGCCGGCTCGTGCGGCGCTGGAAGTGGACCGAGGCCACCGACCCGGAGAAGGTCGAGGCGGAGATCTGCGCGCTCTTCCCCAAGAGCGAGTGGACCATGCTCTCGCACCGCGTGATCTTCCACGGCCGCCGCATCTGCCACTCCCGCAAGCCCGCCTGCGGTGCCTGCCCGATCGCCCCGCTGTGCCCCTCCTACGGCGAAGGGGAGACCGATCCGGAGAAGGCCGCGAAGCTCCTCAAGTACGAGAAGGGCGGCAAGCCCGGCCAGCGGCTGAAGCCCCCGCCCGACTACCCGGGCCTGCCGGCCCCGCCGCTGGGAGGCGACGACGCATGACGAGCACGTACGGCCGAGGGGCCGCGGTCACCGCCGAGGGCCTGCCCGAGTGGCTGGAGCCCGTGGCGCGCGCCTCGGAGACGATCGAGCCCCATCAGCTCAGCCGTTTCCTGCCGCCGGAGACCGGTGGCCGGCAGTCCGCCGTGCTCGTCCTCTTCGGCGACGGCCCCAAGGGCCCGGAGCTGCTCCTCCTGGAGCGCGCCGGGACGCTGCGCTCGCACGCCGGGCAGCCGTCCTTTCCCGGCGGTGCCCTCGACCCGGAGGACGGCGACCCCGCCTCCGGCGGCCTCGTGCGCGCCGCCCTGCGCGAGGCCGAGGAGGAGACCGGCCTGGATCCCGCGGGCGTCCAGATCTTCGGCGTCCTGCCGCAGCTCTACATCCCCGTGAGCAAGTTCGTCGTCACGCCCGTGCTCGGCTGGTGGCGCGAGCCCAGCCCCGTGCAGCCGGTCGACGAGGCCGAGACCGCCCGCGTCTTCACCGTGCCCGTCGCCGATCTGACCGACCCGCGGAACAGGGCGACCGCGATACACCCGAGCGGCCACACCGGCCCGGCCTTCAAGGTCGAGGACGCCCTCGTGTGGGGCTTCACCGCCGGTGTGATCGACCGGATCCTGCACTACGCCGGCTGGGAGCGCCCCTGGGACCGCGAACGGCGGGTCCCGCTGGACCAGCGGGCCTGACGGGCATGAGACGGTGATCCCGGCCCGCGCCGTCCCCCGGCCCGGCAACACCGCAGACGACATCATTGCGAGGCATACCCGGTGAACGTGCTGGACATCGTGCTGCTGATCGCCGCCGTGTGGTTCGCCGTCGTCGGCTACCGCCAGGGCTTCGTGGTCGGCGTGCTCTCGGTGATCGGATTCATCGGCGGCGGCCTCGTCGCGGTGTACCTCCTGCCCGTCATCTGGGACAGCGCCACCGGAGAGGCCACGCCGGGCATGGCCGCGGCCATAGCGGCCGTCGTCATCGTCATCGTCTGCGCCTCCGTGGGCCAGGCCGCCACCACTCACCTGGGCAACAAGCTCCGCCGGCACATCACCTGGTCCCCGGCCCGCGCCCTGGACGCCACGGGCGGCGCGCTCGTCAACGTCCTGGCGATGCTGCTGGTCGCCTGGCTGATCGGCTCCGCCCTCGCGGGCACCTCCTTGCCGACGCTCGGCAAGGAGGTCCGCAACTCCAAGGTGCTGCTCGGCGTCGCCCGGGTGGTGCCCCCGCAGGCCAACACCTGGTTCGCGGACTTCAGCACGGTCCTCGCGCAGAACGGCTTCCCGCAGGTCTTCGCGCCCTTCTCCACCGAGCCGATCACCAACGTGCCCGCCCCCGACCCGGCGCTCGCGGGCAGCCCCGTCGCCACCGCGGCCCAGCGCAGCATCGTCAAGGTCGTCGGCACCGCGCCCAGCTGCGGCAAGGTCCTGGAGGGCACCGGCTTCGTCTTCGCCCCGCAGCGGGTGATGACCAACGCCCACGTCGTCGGCGGCGTCGACGAGCCGACCGTCCAGGTCGGCGGGCAGGGCAGGCAGTACGAGGCGAAGGTCGTCCTCTACGACTGGAAGCGCGACATCGCCGTGCTGGACGTGCCGGAGCTGGAGGCGCCCGAGCTGCGGTTCGCCGAGGCGGACGCCGAGAGCGGCAAGGGCGCCATCGTGGCCGGCTTCCCGGAGAACGGCTCCTACGACGTGCGCGCCGCGCGGGTCCGCAGCCGCGTCCAGGCCAACGGCCCGGACATCTACCGCCGCGGCAACGTCCGCCGCGACGTCTACTCGCTCTACACGATCGTCCGCCAGGGCAACTCCGGCGGGCCCCTGCTGACGCCGGACGGCCGGGTCTACGGAGTGGTCTTCGCCAAGTCGCTCGACGACGCCGAGACGGGCTACGCCCTGACGGCGGACGAGGTGCGCGGTGACGCCACCAGCGGCCGCAGGGCGACCGAGCGGGTCAACACCCAGGGATGTGCTCTCTGAGCCCTCTGAGCCCCTCCACGGGCCCTTCCAGGCGCTGCTGAGGCCTTGCGGGCCCCTGCAGGGCCCTTGGACGGGCCCGCCCGGGCGCTGTTCCCGAACGGCCGGCCGCCGCGCGGGCGGGTCAGCGGCTGCGCGGGTGGTGCCGCAGCCGCGCCGAGACCCACCGGGCGCGGCGCCGGATGATGCGCGGAATGCCGATGCGCGGGTCGTGCCCGGCTGATGGCCGGTGCTCGACCCTCCCGGCCCTCTCCGGCATCTCGCTCACGATCAGCGCGGCGTCGCCCTCGGCGCCCCGCTCCTGCGTCACGTCACGGTAGTCGTGCGTCCAGCCCATACCGTGCTCTGTGCCCGGGCCGAAAGGTCGGTAATCGCCCGGGGGTCGCTCAATCGGCCTATGCGCCGGGCAATTGGCCGTTCGAAGAACGGACGTTCCCCTTCGGTTTACGGAGCGTGGTCCGTCCGCCGTCTGTCCGGCCAGGATGCTTTCGGCCAGGCGTCAGCGGTCCGGTTCCGGATCTTTCAGCCAGTTGATCAGCTCGGACGAGAAGGCCACCGGGTCCTCCTCGTGGGGGAAGTGGCCGAGCCCGTCGAAGAGCCGCCAGCGGTACGGCGCCTCCACGTACTCCCCGGAGCCCGCGGCGCTGCGCGTGCGCATCACCGGATCGAGGGAACCGTGCAGGTGCAGCGTGGGCACCCGTACGGGCCGCTTCATCCGCCGGTTGAACTGGAGGCCGTCCGGCCGCGCCATCGACCGCACCATCCAGCGGTACGGCTCGATCGAGCAGTGCGCGGTCGACGGGATCGACATGGCCCGCCGGTACGTGTCGACGGTCTCGTCGTCCGGCTGCCGCGGCCCCGACCACTCCCGCACCAGCCGCCCGGCCAGCGCCGCGTCGTCCGCGACCAGCCGGCGCTCGGGGATCCACGGCCGCTGGAAGCCCCAGATGTGGCTGCTCGCCGAGCTCTGCCGGGGGTCGGCGAGCATGGCCGAGCGCCAGCGGCGCGGATGCGGCATGGAGGAGACCGCGAGCCTGCGCACCAGCTTGGGCCGCATCACGGCCGCCGTCCACGCAAGGTAGCCGCCGAGGTCGTGGCCGACCAGAGCGGCGTCGGGCTCGCCCAGGGACCGGATCACGCCGGTGATGTCGAGGGCCAGGTTGGCCGGGTCGTAGCCGCGCGGCGTACGGTCGCTGCCGCCCACCCCGCGCAGATCCATGGCCACCGCCCGGAACCCCGCACCGGCGAGCGCCGGCAGCTGGTGCCGCCACGTCCACCAGAACTGCGGGAAGCCGTGCAGCAGCAGGACCAGCGGCCCGTCGCCCATCTCGGCGATGTGGAACCGCGCGCCGTTCGCCGCGACGTCCCGGTGGGCCCAGGGCCCCTCCAGCCGGACGACCGACGTGGCGGAGCCGCCCGGGACGCCCGTCGGGGCCGGTCCCGGCGCGGCGGCCGGGAGGGCGGAGTCGGGCGACGCGGGCGCTGCGGGGGTATCGGGCACCGTCATACGGTCGAGCGTGTCACAGATGCGTCCGCGGGGCTCGTGTCGGTCAGCGGCCGCGGGTGCGGCTTGACGGTCGAGAGCACGGCGGCCGTCTGCTTCGCCGAGGCGATGCTCTTCTCCGGCTTGCTGACCTTCTTGAACTTCGAGACCGCCAGCAGCCCGAGCAGGGCCGCGATCAGCAGGAACGCGCCGCCGACGATCAGGAACGACCAGGCGAGCCCGAGCCCGAGGTTGTGGATGCCGTACGCGGCCGCGAAGCTCAGCACGGGCAGCGAGAACAGCGCGAGCGTGCCCGCCGCGCCGATCGCGCCGCCGCCGATGCCGACGCGCTTGACGTCCTGCCGCAGCTCGGCCTTGGCCAGTGCGATCTCGTCGTGCACCAGCGCGGACAGCTCGGTGGTGGCCGTCGCCACCAGCTGGCCGAGAGTGCGGTTGGCACCGTTCGCACCGTCGTCGGCTGCGCTCATCGGCTGCTCCCTCATCTTCGTCGCCACGTCATCCGCGGGCTTTCGGCGGATGTAAAGACTCTCAGATCATGCCGGACCATGGTCCCGGGTGGTGTCTCTGCCGACGACTTCGGCCAGCCTGCGGTGCTCGGCGGCCTTCGCCTCCAGGATCGCGGCCATCCGCAGGTGGTAGTCCGGGTTGCCCTGCTCGTAGATGTCGGGGATGCCGTCGTGGTCCTCGTCGCGGTCCTCGTCCGCGCACAGTTTCCTGTACTTGTTGTCCCGCAGCTTGAGCAGCACGCTCGCGAGGACCGCGGCGATCAGCGAGCCGACGAGGACGGCCGCCTTGATCTCGTCGGCCAGCAGCAGGTCGGTGCCGAAGGCCAGCTCGCCGATGAGCAGGGACACCGTGAAGCCGATGCCCGCGAGCGAGGCGACGGCGAACACATCGGGCCACTTCAGATCCGGATTGAGCTCGGCCCGGGTGAACCGCGCGGCGAGCCACGTCCCGCCGAACACGCCGATCGTCTTGCCGGCGACCAGGCCGAGGACGACGCCCAGCGTCTCGGGCTTGGTGAAGACGTCCGACAGCGCACTGCCCGAGACCACCACGCCCGCCGAGAACAGGGCGAACAGCGGCACCGCCAGCCCCGCCGAGAGGGGGCGCACCAGGTGCTCGATGTGCTCCCCGGGAGAGTGCCGCTCGCCGTCGTGGCGGTGGCAGCGCAGCATCAGGCCCATGGCCACGCCCGCGATGGTCGCGTGCACGCCGCTGTTGTACATGAGCGCCCAGTTGACGACGGCGAGCGGCACGTAGACGTACCAGCCGCGGACGCCCTTGCGGAGCAGAAGCCAGAAGACGGCGAGGCCCAGCACGGCGAAGCCCAGGGCGGCGAAGTTCAGGCTCTGGGTGAAGAAGACCGCGATGATGAGGATGGCGAACAGGTCGTCGACGACGGCCAGGGTGAGCAGGAACGCGCGCAGCGCCGAGGGCAGGGCCGTGCCGATGACGGCCAGGACGGCGAGCGCGAAGGCGATGTCGGTCGCGGTGGGGACCGCCCAGCCGGCCGTGGAGCCGCCTCCGCCGGCGGTCACCGTGAGGTAGACGATCGCGGGCATGGCCATGCCGCAGATCGCGGCGATGACGGGCAGCAGCGCCGCCTTGGGGTCGCGCAGCTCCCCGGCGACCAGCTCGCGCTTGAGCTCGATGCCCGCGACGAAGAAGAAGACGGCGAGCAGACCGTCGGCCGCCCAGTGCTGCACGGAGAGGTTGAGGCCCAGGTAGCCCGGACCGAAGTGGAAGTCGCGCACGGTCTCGTAGCTGCCGCGCAGGGGGGTGTTCGCCCAGACCAGCGCGGCGACGGCGGCGGCGAGCAGGAGCACGCCGCCGACGGTCTCGGTGCGCAGGGCGTCGGCGAGGTAGTTCCGCTCGGGCAGTGGCAACCGGCCGAGGAATACGGAGCGGCGGTTCTTGGGCGCGGCCACGGCGGGGGACCTCCAGGGGTGGGCGGATACACGTGTGCTGTGTGCCGACCAGACTTCCCGGCGCGCCCCTGATTCTTGTCGCGATTTTTACGCGACCACCACTCACCCTAACCGGAACGGGTGAATCGGGACGAGCGGAAGGGGGGGGGGGGGGGGGGGGGGGGGCGGGCGGAAGGGCGCCGGCAGCAGCCGGGCGCCCTTCCTGGGGGCGGGGCCCCTGCGGTCAGTCCTCGCTGGAGGCCGTGGGGAGCTTGGCCTGGATGAGCTCCATGACCGAGGAGTCGGTCAGGGTGGTCACATCGCCCAGGGTGCGGTTCTCGGCGACGTCGCGCAGGAGGCGGCGCATGATCTTGCCGGAGCGGGTCTTGGGCAGCTCGGCGACCGGCAGGATCCGCTTGGGCTTGGCGATCGGCCCGAGCTGCTTGGCGACGTGCGCCCGCAGCTCCTCGGCCAGGCCCTCCTCCTCGGCGCCGCTGCGCAGGATGACGAAGGCGCAGATCGCCTGGGTGGTCTGCGGGTCCGTCGCGCCGACGACCGCCGCCTCGGCGACCTTCGGGTGCGAGACCAGCGCGGACTCGACCTCGGTGGTGGAGATGTTGTGACCGGAGACGAGCATGACGTCGTCCACCCGGCCGAGCAGCCAGATGTCGCCGTCGTCGTCCTTCTTGGCGCCGTCGCCCGCGAAGTACTTGCCCTCGAAGCGGGACCAGTAGGTGTCGAGGTAGCGCTGGTCGTCGCCCCAGATGGTGCGCAGCATCGACGGCCACGGCTCGGTGAGGACGAGGTAGCCGCCCGAGCCGTCCGGCACCTCGCGGGCCTCGTCGTCCACGACAGTGGCGCCGATGCCGGGCAGCGGGACCTGGGCCGAGCCGGGCTTGGTCTCGGTGACGCCGGGCAGCGGGCTGATCATGATGGTGCCCGTCTCGGTCTGCCACCAGGTGTCGACCACCGGTGTGCGGTCGCCGCCGATGTGCTTGCGGTACCAGACCCAGGCCTCGGGGTTGATGGGCTCGCCGACCGAGCCGAGGATGCGCAGGCTGCTCAGGTCGAACTTGGCCGGGATGTCGTCGCCCCACTTCATGGCGGCGCGGATCGCGGTCGGCGCGGTGTAGAGGATCGTGACGCCGTACTTCTGCACGATCTCCCACCAGCGGCCCTGGTGGGGGCTGTCGGGCGTGCCCTCGTAGAGCACTTCGGTGGCGCCGTTGCTGAGCGGGCCGTAGACGATGTACGAGTGGCCGGTCACCCAGCCGACGTCGGCGGTGCACCAGAAGACGTCCGACTCGGGCTTGAGGTCGAAGACGGCGTGGTGGGTGTAGGACGCCTGGGTCAGATAGCCGCCGGTGGTGTGCAGGATGCCCTTCGGCTTCCCCGTGGTGCCCGAGGTGTAGAGGATGAAGAGCGGGTGCTCGGCGTCGAAGGCCTGGGGCGTGTGCTCCTCGGGCTGGCGCTCGACGAGCTCGTGCCACCACACGTCGCGGCCGTCGGTCCAGCCGATGTCCTCCTGGCCCGTGCGCCGGACGACGAGGACGCTGCGTACGTCCTCCGTGCCGGGGCGGGTGAGGGCCTCGTCCACCGCGGGCTTCAGGGCGGAGGGCTTGCCGCGGCGGTAGCCGCCGTCGGCGGTGATGACGACGCGGGCGTCGGCGTCGTTGATGCGCGTGGCGAGGGCGTCGGCGGAGAAGCCGCCGAAGACCAGCGAGTGCGGAGCGCCGAGCCGGGCGCAGGCGAGCATCGAGACGACGGCCTCGGGGATCATGGGCAGGTAGATGGCGACGCGGTCGCCCGCCTGCACACCGAGCTCGGTGAGGGCGTGGGCCGCCTTGGAGACCTCGCGCTGGAGCTCGGCGTAGGTGATGGTGCGGGTGTCGCCGGGCTCGCCCTCGAAGTGCAGGGCGACGCGGTCTCCCAGGCCGTTCTCCACGTGGCGGTCGACGCAGTTGTACGCGACGTTGAGCCGGCCGTCGGCGAACCACTTGGCGAACGGCGGGTTCGACCAGTCGAGGACCTCGGTGGGCTCGGTCTCCCAGCTCAGCCGGCGGGCCTGCGCGGCCCAGAAGCCCAGCCGGTCAGCCTTCGCCTGCTCGTAGGCCTCCGCGGTGACGTTGGCGCTCGCGGCCAGGGCGGCAGGCGGTGCGAAGCGGCGCTCCTCCTTCAGGAGGTTGGCCAGGCTCTCGTTGCTCACGACATCTCCCTTTCTCAGGGTGCCCGTTGGGTGATCGTGCTGTGTCCCTGGGTGCCCGTAGTGTCCCGGGGCATAGCTCACCAGCCCGGGGCACACCCTGACAAGGGCTGTTGATAAAAAATGGTTTAGACCTGTAGAAGCGGCTCAGACGGCGTCGAGGACCTCGGGGCGCACGGCCGTGAAGGTGCGCGAGGGCGGGTCCAGCACATAGGCCTGGGCCTCGCCCACGTGGAAGTACATGCCGTGCAGCTGCAGCGACCCCTCGGCCACGCGGCGGGCGACACAGGCGTGGGCCATCAGGTGGTCGAGCTGCTGCATCACGTTGACGAGCGCGAGCCGTTCGAGGGAATCCGCCACAGGACGGTCGGCCACCGCCACCTCGCCGCGGCCGAGCCGGCCGATCCGCTGCATCCGGGCCAGGCTCGGGCGGCCGTGGCGCAGCCAGCGCGTGAGCGTGGTCTGCGGTGAGCCGGGCTGCCCGCCCTCGGAGTCGAGCAGCGCCTGCATCGCGCCGCACCCCGAGTGCCCGCACACGGTGATGCTGCCGACCTTCAGCACCTCCACCGCGTACTCCACGGCGGCGCCGACGGAGTCGCACGACCCGTCCGTGGCGGGAGGCGGGATGAGATTGCCGACGTTCCGCACGGTGAAGAGGTCGCCCGGGCCGCTTGAGGTGATCATGCTGGTGACGAGCCGGGAGTCGGCGCAGGTGAGGAAGAGCTGCGTGGGGCACTGGCCCTCGCGGGCGAGCCGTGCCAGCTCGGCCCGCACGAGTGGGGCCGTATTGCGCTGGAAGGCACTGACGCCGCCGAGGAGTTGCCGGCCGCCGCCGGGGGTGGGGGAGTCGGCCGGCGCGGCGGGCCGGGTGCAGTGGTGGTTGCGCCAGGGCGTCCAGGGGCGGCACGCGTGCGTGCTGGCCGGCTCGGCGATCGGCTGCCCGCCGCGGCCCCGCAGCGTGACCCAGCCTCCTCGGGCGCGATGGGCGTTGGTCCACGACTGGAGGGTGTCGTAGGCGGTGTGGTCCATGAAGGAGCCGCCCAGCTCCACGACCGCGGCTGCCGACGGCGGCACCTGGGCGAGCGCCCGGCTCAGCTTGGGGACCGCGAGGAACGTCAACTGGCCGCTGACGCGGACCAGGTGGCTTCCGTCCTCCTCGTCCACGGTGATGCGTGTGTGGGCGAGGCGCCGCAGCGAGAGGAACGCCGTGACCACGATGCCCACGACGACGCCCTGCAGGACGCCGAACAGCACCACGGCGCCGAGCGTGGAGGCGTACATGGGGAACTCGCGGTGCCGCTGCACGTGCTTGATGTGCGCGAAGCTCACCATCTTCACGCCGACCACCATCACCAGCGCGGCCAGGGCCGCGAGCGGGATCAGCTCCAGGACCGACGTGAGCAGGCCCGCGCAGAGCAGCACCCACAGCCCGTGCAGGACCGTCGACTTGCGGGAGGCGGCCCCCGCCGCCACGTTCGCCGCGCCGCGGATGGCGCCGCCGGCGACCGGCAGGCCGCCGAGGAGCCCGGACACCAGATTGGCCGCGCCCTGGCCGGCCAGCTCGCGGTCGAGCTCGGCCGGCTCTTGCGGCAGGCCCGCGCGCTTGGCACGCAGCCGGTCCACGGCCACTGCGGACAGCAGCGATTCCATGCTCGCCACGAGCGTGACCGTCAGCACCGCCGCGAAAATGCCCAGCACCGGCCCGTCCGGCAGTGCGGGCAGCGCCTGCAGTTGCCACTCGGGCAGGGAGACACGGGGCACGGACAGTCCCGTGCTGGCTCCGGTGGCGACGGCAATGGCGGCCAGCGGGGCGGGAACCGTACGCAGCCACTGCCCGGCCCGGCCCGGCAGCCGGGGCCAGCCCACCAGGACGGCCGCAGTGACGGCCCCGACCAGCAGGGCCGAGGGGTGCGGATGGCTCAGCTCGGAGGGGAGGGCGGCCAGATTCTCCAGGGCCGAGCTGTTCGGGGTGTCGCCCAGGACGACGTGGAGCTGGCCGAGGGCGATCGTGACGCCGATGCCGGCGAGCACGCCGTGCACGATCGCCGGGCTGACGGCCAGCGCTCCGCGGGCCACTCGCGCGGTGCCCAGGGCAAGTTGGGTCAGGCCGGCGAGGGCGGTGATCGCGCACGTGGCCCGCCAGCCGTACTGCTGCACCAGCTCGGCCGTGACCACGACCAGGCCCGTGGCCGCGCCGCTGACCTGGAGCGGCGCGCCGCCCAGCAGCCCCGCGACGATCCCGCCGACCGCCGCCGCCACCAGCCCGGCCTGGAGCGGTGCTCCGGTGGCCAGCGCGATGCCCAGGGAGAGCGGCACCGCGATGAGGAAGATGACGAAGGAAGCGGCGAGATCCCGGCGCCAGGTGGACTGGCCGGTGGAATCCGGCACATCCCGTCCGTCGGCGGCTGCCTGCGGAGGGTGCGTCGATGGTGGCTGAGGCTGCATAGGCGTTCCCGTCTTCGTCGGGGCGGCGCGGACGCGCTGAAGACACGGCCGTGGTCACGGCGCGCAGCGGCGGGAGCGGCTGCGGTGGCGGGGTAACTCGGCGGTAACTCAACTCTGGGTAAACGGATCGTAATGGAGAGTAAAGAGCTGAGGGAAGAGTGGTCGCTCGAAAATAGGCGCGGTTCCATCTATTGAGTGAATTCGTCATTTTATCTGCCTGTAATACCGATTTAGGGGGTCGATTGTGCGACGGTGAAGCGCCGGATCGGGCAGGCATCGGGCAGGCAGCGAAGGCAGAGGTGGCTGATGGCCGCTGGTTGGAAAGTGGCACTGGGCTGCCTCACGGCCCTTGCGCTGACGACGGGTTCGGCGGGCTGCTCGGGCGGTGCGGACCCCGCCGCGCCGCGCGGCGCGGCCGACCCCGAGGCCGGGCGCCGTCCCGTCCGCCTCATCGGCGACGGTTCCACCGCCGACACAGGCCCCCAGCCCGGGCAGCCGACTCCCGACCGGCTGCAGCCCGGGCACAGGCCGCCGCAGTTCGTCGTCTTCTCCTGGGACGGCTCGGGCGAGGACGGGCAGCACCTCTTCTCCCGCTTCCGCGCCGTCGGCAGGAAGCACCACGCGACGATGACCTACTTCCTCAGCGGCGTGTACATGCTTCCCGCGAGCAAGCGGCGCCTCTACAAGCCGCCCCGGCACCGGGCCGGCGCCTCGGACATCGGCTTCAACACCGTCAAGGGCGTCCGGGACACCGCGGAACAGCTCCGCGGCGCCTGGCTGGAGGGAAACGAGATCGGCACGCACTTCAACGGGCACTTCTGCGGCCCCGACCGGGGGGTGGGCACCTGGTCGCCCAGGGAGTGGAAGAGCGAGATCCGCCAGGCCCGGTCCCTCGTGCGGAACTGGAAGACGAACGCGGGCCTGAAGGAAGAGGACCCGCTTCCGTTCGACTACGGCAAGGAGCTCGTCGGCGGCCGCGCCCCCTGCCTCGAAGGCCAGCGCAACCTCATCCGGGCCGCCAGGGCGATGGGCTTCCGCTACGACGCGAGCTCGATCGGCGGCAGGCAGGTCTGGCCCCGCAAGCTGGGCGGCCTCTGGGACTTCCCGCTGCAGGACGTCCCCGTGCCCGGCGCAGGCTTCGAGACCCTGTCGATGGACTACAACTTCCTCGCCAACCAGTCCGGCACCACCCGCGGCAGCCGCGCCCTGCACCGGGCCTGGGGCAAGCAGATGCGCGACGGCCTCCTGGCCGGATTCCGCCGCGCTTACCGCGGCAACCGGGCGCCCTTCTTCGTCGGCGACCACTTCGAGTCCTGGAACGGCGGCACCTACATGCGGGCGGTGGAGAACGTCATCAAGACCGTCTGCACCAAGGAAGAGGTGCGCTGCGTGTCCTTCAAGCAACTGGCCGACTGGCTCGACGCACAGGACGAGCGGCTTCTGAGGGCGCTGCGCGGCCTCGACGTCGGCCGGGCGCCCGAGGGCGGCTGGGAGCGCTTCCCCGCCGCCCGGCAGGTCAGGCGGGCCGCGGGCTAGGTCAGGCGGGCTGCGGTGCGGACGCCCAGCTCTCGTCCAGGACGAAGGACGGGTCGACCTGGGCCGCCAGGTCGGCGCCCGTCTTGGCGTTGCCCCAGCTCTCCGCGTTCTTCAGGTGGAAGTGCACCATCTGGCGGGTGTAGCGCTGCCAGTCCCGCAGCTCGTACGAGCCGTCCGCCGTCTCGCGCAGGACGCGCAGCGCCCGGTGGTTGTGCTCCTCCAGCAGGCCGAAGCGGGGCGGCCGGCCCTTCTCCATGGCCCGCACCCAGTCGGAGTGGCCGAAGGTCACCAGCAGGTCCTCGCCGACCTCGTCGCGCAGGAACTCGATGTCGTCCTGGCCCTGGACCTTGTTGCCCACGACCTTGAGGCAGACGCCGAAGTCGCGCGCGTACTCCTTGTACTGGCGGTAGACCGACACGCCCTTGCGGGTGGGCTCGGCCACCAGGAACGTCATGTCGAACCGGGTGAACATGCCCGAGGCGAAGGAGTCGCTGCCGGCCGTCATGTCGACGACGACGTACTCCCCGGGGCCGTCCACCAGGTGGTTGAGGCACAGCTCGACCGCCCCGACCTTGGAGTGGTAGCAGGCCACCCCGAGGTCGGACTCGGTGAACGGGCCCGTCACCATCAGCCGCACCGGCCCGCCGTCGAGCTCGACGGGGCGGGCGCAGGCGTCGTAGACCGGGTTGTCCTCGGCGATCCGCAGCAGGCGCGAGCCCTCGCCCGGCGGCGTCGTCTTGATCATCGTCTCGGCGGAGGTGATGCGGGGGTTGCTGCCGCGCAGGTAGTTCTTGATCAGGGGGAGCTGAGCACCCATCGCGGGCAGTGCGGAGGTCTCCTCCTCGTCCAGCCCGAGCGCCGCGCCGAGGTGCTGGTTGATGTCGGCGTCCACCGCGACGACGGGGGCGCGGTCCGCGGCGAGATGGCGGATGAACAGCGAGGACAGCGTCGTCTTGCCGCTGCCGCCCTTCCCTACGAAAGCGATCTTCATGTTCACCAAGCGTAGGGGGGAGGCTGCACGGAGTGAGAGCAGTGCGTGAAGAAGACCACTCGTTCGAGGGGTGTAGACCCGAAGTGCGTACTGTCTTACGCATGAGTACGACTGCCGATCCGCTCGCCGCCCTGGCCTCGCTCCCCGGCGTGGCCGACTCCGTGGACTCCGTGCGCAAGGCGGTGGACCGCGTCTACGGGCACCGGGTGATGCGCCGCCGCAGCAACGAGATCACTTCCGAGGCCGCGCTGCGCGGCGCGCGCGGCTCGGCCGCGCTGTCCGGTGCCGACTGGGCGCTCGAAGAGGTGCGCCGCCGCACCGACTTCGGCGTCGAGGGGGAGGCGCGGACGGTGGGGGCGGCCCTGCGGCTGACCGCGGAGGCGGGGCAGCTGCTGAGCGTGTGGCGGCAGTCGCCGCTGCGGGTGCTGGCCAGGCTGCACCTGGTGGCCGCGGGCGGGACGCGGCCGGACGAGACGGTCGGCCGGCCCCGGCTGGCGGGCGAGGCGGTCGACGAGCCGCTGGTCCGGCTGGCGGTGCCCAGCGCGTCGGAGGTGGCCGGGCGGCTCGAAGGCCTGGCGGGGCTGCTCCTCGCGGGCACGGAGGCGCCGGCGCTGGTGACGGCGGCCGTGGTGCACGGCGAGCTGCTCGCGCTGCGTCCCTTCGGGTCGGACAACGGCTTGGTCGCGCGGGCAGCGGAGCGGATCGTGCTGGTGGGCAGCGGGCTCGACCCCAAGTCGGTCTGCCCGGCCGAGGTCGGCCACGCCGAGCTGGGTGCGGATGCCTATCTCGCGGCGCTCGACGGCTATGCGTCGGGCACTCCTGAGGGGGTCGGTGCCTGGATCGCGCACTGCGGCCGCGCGGTCGAGCTGGGCGTGCGGGAGAGCACCGCGGTGTGCGAAGCACTCCAGCGCGGCGCCGCCTGAGCCTGTGGAACGCCGCCGGGCGGGCCGCCTGACGGGGCGGAGGCCTGCCCGGCGCAGGTCTGCTCGGAAGGGCCGGAAGGGCGGCGAAAGCGCCGGGAAAGGCTGCAGCGGTACCGGTCAATTCCGGTACCGCCGCTGGCATGTTCGCCGGGTTACCATGCGTGCACGATGTTTGCCCATCAGGCCGGGGACTTTGCCCGTCACCTGGTGCGGCTGGCCCGTAATCGACGGGTCGGCGTCGCGTGGGTGCCCGACGTTCATGCTTCGGTCCGTGGGGCCGTGGTGCGTGAAGGGCGTCCTCCCGGATGTCCCTGGTCTCGCGGGCCGTTAAGTCCTTTCTACTCCTGTCGCCGCCGATGCGGAAGGCCGGGCCGCAGTTCTTTGTATGTAGCGCTAAACCCGGGCAAAGCGGGTGCCGGAATCCCGGCGCCGACCGGCCAGCCAGACCAGACCCGCGGTCGCGGCGGCGGCGCCGACGGCGGCCGCGGCGACCAGCGCGGGGCGTGAGGGCATCGACAGGGCGGGCACCCGCTGCTTGAGCCGGACGGGGCGGTTGAAGGAGAGGACCGGCCAGTCGCGGGCGGCCGCTTCCCGGCGCAGGGCCCGGTCGGGGTTGACGGCGTGCGGGTGGCCGACGGTTTCGAGCATGGGGATGTCGGTGACGGAGTCGCTGTACGCGTAGCACCGGGAGAGGTCGTAGCCCTCCGACTCGGCGAGCTCCCTGATGGCTTCGGCCTTGGTGGGGCCGTAGGCGTAGTACTCCACTTCGCCGGTGAAGGCGCCGTCCTCGACGACCATGCGGGTGGCCACGACGCGGTCCGCACCGAGCAGTTCGCCGATGGGCTCGACGACCTCGGCGCCGGAGGTGCTGACAATCACCACGTCGCGCCCGGCGGTGTGGTGTGCTTCGATGAGGGAGGCGGCTTCGTCGTAAATGATCGGGTCGATGAGTTCGTGCAGGGTCTCGGCGACGATCTCGCGGACCTGCTGGACATTCCAGCCCCTGCAGAGCGCCGAGAGATACTCGCGCATCCGCTCCATCTGATCGTGATCGGCTCCGCCGGCGAGGAAGACGAACTGTGCGTACGCGGTGCGCAGCACGGCGCGCCGGTTGATCAAGCCACCTTGGTAGAACGACTTGCTGAAGGTGAGCGTGCTCGACTTCGCAATGACCGTCTTGTCCAGATCAAAGAACGCGGCTGTCCGGGGCAACGAGTGGTTTTCCACGGTGCCGAGCATAGGCGCCCTCCATTCGGCGTAAGCTGAGGCGTGTGGGTTTGCCTGAGAAGGCTCTCGGGTACACCATGGAAGTCACGGATCGTTCGCGACCGTGTCTAACCCGGCCCGACTCCTCCCCCCCCGAGTCGGCCGTGGGGACGACCCCCGCTCTCCCCCCCGGCGGGGGTCGTCGCATGTCCGGATGCATTTTGCGGGCCCTCACCCGGCATTCCTCCCTCCCGCGCCGCTCGCTCGGCGGCTGCCTCCCTCCCTTCATACACGCTACTCAGCGTAATCGGCGGGCTGCTCTGCGGAAGTCACCGGTATAGGTGACCGGGATATTCACAGCGGCGGAGTTGTCCACAGTTTTTGACCAAGATCCACATTATTTTCCAGTTCGCTGCACGGTGATTCCCCGCGCTCTTCCGCGATGTCCGCGGATGCGAGAGCGCGCAGTTGAGACGGGGAGGACGCCGTGGCCGGAACCAGCGCATCCGAATGGCCGACCGCCGCCGGCGGGAGGCAGCGCGGACCACTGATCATCGCCGAGGACGAGGAGCTGCTCGACGACCTGCTGCGCCTGTGCGCGGCGGCCGGTGCCGTGCCCGAAGTGGCGCACGGCGCCCCGGCGCGCCGCGGTGCCGGGCTGGATCCACCGCTGATCCTGGTCGGGGAGGACTGCGCGCGTCGGCTGCGCGGCTCGCGCCTCGCGGCCCACGGGGATGCGGTCGTGCTCGTCGGCCGGGACCGCGGCGACGACGCGGTGTGGCGGCTGGCCATGGAAGCCGGCGCGCGGGATGTGGCGCTGCTGCCCGGCTGCGAGGGCCGGCTCGTCGAGCGGATCGCCGACGCCGTCGAAGGCGCCGGGCGGCCCGCCCTGACCGTCGGGGCGATCGGCGGATGCGGCGGCGCGGGCGCGAGCACGCTGGCGTGCGCCCTCGCGGTCAGCGCTGCCGCCGCCGGCCGGCGCACCATGCTCATCGACGGCGATCCGCTGGGCGGCGGCCTCGACGTCCTGCTCGGCGGCGAAAGGGCCGAGGGGCTGCGCTGGCCGGCATTCGCCGACTCCCGGGGGCGGGTGGCGTGCCGGGCGCTGGAGGAAGCCCTGCCCGAGCTCCACTCCATGCGCCTGCTCAGCTGGGACCGCAGCCCCTGCACGGCCGTTCCGCCCGAGGCGATGAAGGCCGTGCTGGCCGCGGCGCGCCGCCGTGGCGGCGCGGTGGTCGTCGATCTGCCGCGCCGGCTCGACGAAGCGGCTCTCGAAGCCCTCGGACAGCTCGACGCGGGCCTGCTGGTGGTGCCGGCGGAGCTGCGGGCCGTGGCCGCGGCGCACCGCGTCGCCGCCACCGCCGGAGCCGTCGTCGGTGATCTGCGGGTCGTCGTCCGCACGCCGCGCGCCGCCGGCCTGGACGGCGAGCAGGTCTCCCGCCTCCTCGGCCTGCCCCTCGCCGGCGAACTCCCCGCGGAGACGGGCCTGGCGGCCGCGCTCGCGGCGGGCAGGCCGCCGGGCGGCGAGCGCGGCCCGCTGGCCCGCTTCTGCACCGACTTCTGGGCCTGTTTCGAGGCCCTTCAGGGGGCGTCGTCATGAGCGCCGGACTGCTGGAAGCCGTACGGCTGAGGCTGGCCGAGAGCGGCGCCGAGCCGACGCCCGCCAAGGTCGCCGAGGCGCTGCGGCAGGAGGGGCGGCTGCTGGGCGACGCCGAGATCCTCGGCGTCGCGGCCCGGCTGCGCTCCGAGCTGATCGGCGCCGGCCCGCTGGAACGGCTGCTGGCCGAGCCCGACGTCACCGACGTCCTCGTCACGGCGCCCGACCAGGTCTGGGTCGACCGGGGCGCGGGCCTGCAGCGCACGGACGTCGTCTTCCCGGACGCCGCGGCCGTGCGCAGGCTCGCCCAGCGGCTCGCCGCCATCGCCGGGCGCAGGCTGGACGACGCCCGTCCCTGGGTGGACGCCCGCCTGCCCGACGGGACGCGCCTGCACGCGGTGCTGCCCCCGATCGCCGTCGGCTCCACCTGCCTGTCACTGCGCGTCGTGCGCCCCCGCGCGTTCACCCTGGACGATCTGGTGGCCGCCGGGACCGTGCCGCCGGGCGGGGACCGGCTGCTGCGGGCGGTGCTGGAAGCACGGCTGTCGTTCGTGATCAGCGGCGGAACGGGCTGCGGCAAGACGACGCTGCTGACCACCCTGCTCGGGCTGGTGGCCCCCGACGAGCGGATCGTCCTCGCCGAGGACTCCGCCGAACTGCGCCCCGACCACCCCCACGTGGTCCGGCTGGAGACCCGCCCGGCGAACCAGGAGGGCATGGGCCTGGTCACCCTGCGGGATCTGGTCCGGCAGGCCCTGCGCATGCGGCCCGACCGGCTGGTGGTCGGCGAGGTCCGCGGCGCGGAGGTCACGGACCTGCTGGCCGCCCTCAACACGGGCCATGAGGGCGGCTGCGGCACGGTGCACGCGAACGCCGCGGCGGACGTGCCCGCCCGGCTTGAGGCGCTGGGCTCGGCAGCCGGGCTCGACCGGGCCGCCCTGCACAGCCAATTGGCGGCCGGCCTGTCCGTTGTGATCCACCTCGTACGGGAGCGGGGCGGGCTGCGGCGCGTCGCCGAGGTGCACGTGCTCGACCGGGATCCTGCCGGGTTCGTCACCACGGTGCCGGCCGTTGTGCGGGGAGCCGGGGGCTTTCAGCGGGAGCGCGGATGGGCGCGGCTGGCCGGGCTGTGCGAGCGCGGCGGAGTGACGCTGTGACGGCCTCCGAGGCGATGCCGCAGGCCACGATCACGGGCGTGGCCGCGCTGAGCGCGCTGTTCATGGCCTGGCCGCTGAGCGGCCCCGGCCGGGAGCTGCACCGCGCCCGGCTGCTGTTCGCGGGCGGCGGATCCGCTGCGCCCGCCGGCCCCTGGCCGTCGGCTTGGGCGGGCGAGCAGGCCGCCCGGCTGCGGCGGTGGGTGGAGGCCCGGTGGGAGCTGATGTGTCTGCCGGCCGGCGGCGTGCTGGCCCTGTTGGGGTCGTCGCTGCTCCCGCTGGCGGCTGCCCTGGTGGCCGTTCCGCTTGTACGGAGGTGGCTGGCCGCCCGGCGTGAGCGGAGCGAGCGGGAGCGGCGGGAGGCGGCCGTGATCGAGCTGTGCGGGGCGGTCGCGGGCGAACTGCGGGCGGGCAGGCAGCCCGGCCAGGCGCTGGCCGGTGTGCCCGCGGGAGACCTGGGCGCGCAGTGGGCGTCCGTGGCCGCGGCGGCGAGGTTCGGCGGCGATGTGCCGAAGGCCCTCCGGGGCGTGGCCGGGCATCCCGGCGCCGAGGGGCTGCACGGGGTGGCCGCGTGCTGGCGCGTGGCCGTGGACGGAGGTGCGGGGCTCGCATCGGGGCTCGAACGGGTGGCGGCCGCGCTGAGCTCCGAGCGGGACCAACGCGAGGAGCTGCGGGCCCAGTTGGCCGGCGCCCGGTCCACCGCTGTGATGCTGGCGCTGCTGCCGGTGCTGGCCCTGCTGATGGGCAGTGCGCTGGGTGCGGCTCCGCTGAGAGTGCTGCTGCACACTCCCGCCGGGCTCGGCTGCCTGCTGCTCGGCGGGCTCCTGGAGGGCGCCGGCATCGCCTGGACCGGGCGGATCGTGCGGAAGGCAGCGGGGGAGCCCGGGGCGCGCGGCGAGCGCGTAGGTTCCCGGCCCGGCCCCTCCGCGGAAAGGGTCGGCTCGTGAGCGCGGATGTTATCCACAGCCTGTGGATGGCGATTCTTGCGGGGGCCGCGTCCGCCTGCGCGGTGAGCGCGGCGGCCCGGATCCGCAGGAGGCGGGCGGCGCGTCGCCGGGCGGCCGCTCTGTTCGAGTGCGAACCGGCCACGGCCGCCAAGGCGCGCGGGCTGCGGGCCCGGGCCGCGAGGCTGCCGGGAGTTCGCGACCGGCTTCTGGCCGCGGCGGCCGGAGCCGCCGGGTTCATCCTCCTCGGCGGAGCGGCCGGGTGCGCGGCGGGACTCGCCGCGGCGTACGGCACTTGGCGGTGGCTGCGGAGCCGAAAGAGGGCCGGCGCGGAGGCCCGGGGACCGGCACAGGCTCTGCCGGAGGAGGCCGGGAGGCAACTTCCCCTGGCTGCCGACCTGATGGCCGCATGCCTGGCGGCCGGTGCCGGGCCCAGGGAAGCGGCCGAAGCAGTCGGCCTGTCGCTGGGCGGCCCTGTGGGTGAACGGCTCGCACGCGCGGCGGCGGAAGTCCGGCTCGGCGGCGACCCGGCCACGGCCTGGAGCCGCTTGGGCGGCCTTCCGGGAGCCCGGGGTCTCGCCCGCTGCCTGGAACGGGCGCAGGCGACGGGAGTGCCCGCTGTGGAGCCCATGTCGCGGCTCGCCGGCCGGTTGCGGGCCGAGCGCGGCAGGGCGGCGGGCATACGGGCCCGGCGCGCGGGCGTCCTGGCGACGGCCCCGCTCGGGCTGTGCTTCCTGCCCGCGTTCCTGACGGTCGGGGTCGTGCCCGTGGTGATCGGTCTGGCGAGTGGTCTGACGAAAGGACATTGACGGTGAGCGGGATGCAGGTCGTGGCAGCGATGCCGGTGGGGAAGGCAATGGTGGGCAAGTCGATGACGGTGCGGAGGGCGTGGGGTCCCCGGGCCTGGTGCGGGGTGTACGGAGGACCGCCGATCCTTGCGGGGAGCCGTTCGCTGAGCGGGCCGCGGGCCCGGTGGTGGCCCGGTGGATGGGTGCAGCCGTGGCGCTGGCCGGTGCCATGGCGGACGGGCAGGCGGTGGGCCCTCGCGGCCGGGGACACGGGCATGTCGACGGCCGAGTATGCCGTCGGCACCGTGGCCGCCTGTGCGCTCGCCGCCGTGCTCTACAAGGTGGTCACCAGCGGAGCGGTCAGTGCGGCCCTGCAGGGGCTCATCGGGAGGGCGCTCAATGCGCCGTCCTGACGGGGCGTCGGGCGGCTCGCACGTGTGCGGGCCGCCGGGGCGACATGCCCGGCCGGGGCCGGACTCTGACGGTGGATCCGGCAGGGTCGTCCTCGCCGGATCCGGCCGCGGACCGGGGCGGTACCTTCCGGCCGTCCCGGCCCGGGGCGGCGCCCCGGGAGGGCTGCCGCGCTGCGAGGGCGGCTATGTGACCGCCGAGGCCGCGATGGTGCTTCCGGCGCTGGTGCTGTTCGGCATGGCCCTTATCTGGGGGCTGATGGCCGCGGCGGCGCAGATCCAGTGCGTGGACGCTGCCAGGGCGGGTGCGCGGGCGGCCGCGAGGTCGGATCCGGAGGCGGCGGCGGTCGCGGCGGCCCGGTCCGCCGCGCCGCAGGGGGCCCGCATCGCGGTCGCCCGGGAAGGCGACCTCGTACGGGTGCGGGTCGAGGCCCGCGCGGCGGGGCCGCTCGCCGTGCGGCTGGGCGGAGAGGCGGTGGCCCTTGCGGAAGAGACGGTGCGGTGACCGGGGGACGGCCACGGTGTGGGTGGCGGTCGCGGCCGCGGCTCTCTGCGCGGTGTTCGCGGCGCTGCTGGCCATGGGGCAGGCCGTGGTGGCCCGCCACCGGGCGGGCGGCGCGGCGGATCTGGCCGCGCTGGCCGCGGCGGACCACGCCCTCGAAGGGCAGGAGACCGCCTGCGGCCTCGCCCGGCGCGTGGCCGCCGCCCAGCGGACGAGAGTGGTGTCCTGCGCCGTGAGCGGGGAGGTCGCCGAGGTCGCGGCCGAGGCCCGGGCGGGGCCGTATGCCGTCCGGGTGCGGTCGCGCGCGGGGCCCGCCGAAGCGGCGGGGTTCACTCCGGTGGCGGAACCGGCCGCTGTTTTCCTCCCGGTCCCGGGGGCTCGTCCTGCGGGGCATCCCTGAGGAGGCGGGTGAGGAGACGGATCGCGGCTCGCTTGTCGAGGGGATCGTTGCCGTTGCCGCACTTGGGGGACTGCACGCAGGACGGGCAGCCCGTGTCGCACTCGCAGGCGGCGATCGCCTCGCGGGTGGCGGCGAGCCAGCGGGCGGCGGTGCGGAAGGCACGCTCGGCGAAGCCGGCGCCGCCCGGGTGGCCGTCGTAGACGAACACGGTCGGCAGGAGCGTGTCCGGGTGCAGCGGGACAGAGACGCCGCCGATGTCCCAGCGGTCGCAGGTGGCGAAGAGGGGGAGCATGCCGATGGAGGCGTGTTCCGCGGCGTGCAGGGCCCCTCCGAGGGCCTCGGGGTCGATCCGGGCCTCGTCGAGCTGGTCCTCGGTGACGGTCCACCACACGGCGCGGGTGCGCAGCGTGCGGGGCGGCAGGTCCAGCTTGGACTCGCCGAGGATCTCGCCGGTGATCAGCCGGCGCCGCAGGAAGGAGACGACCTGGTTGGTGACCTCGACCGAGCCGAAGCACAGCCGGGCCTCTCCCCAAGGGATCTCGGCGTCGGTTTCCAGGATGGAGATGGAGGTGGTGTCGCGGGCGGTGGTCGAGTACGGCGGGTCGGCCTGCTCGACGAGGGCGACGGAGTCCTCCAGGTCGAGGCGGCGGACGAGGTAGGTGCGGCCCTGGTGGAGGTGGACGGCGCCCTCGTGGACGGAGGCGTGGGCCGCGGCCGCGTCCACCGTGCCCAGCAGGCGGCCGGTGCCCTCCTCCACGACCTGGACGGGCCGGCCGCCGCCGCCCCGGATGTCGGTCAGGTCGGCGGCGCGCTCGCGGCGGGTCCAGTGCCAGGCGGCGCCGCGGCGGCGGAGCAGCTTGCGCTCTTCGAGGCGGGTGAGCACGTCCGGGGCCGCGGGCCCGAAGAGGGCCAGGTCGGCCTCGGTGAGCGGCAGCTCGGCGGCCGCGGCGCACAGGTGGGGGGCGAGGACGTAGGGGTTGTCGGGATCGAGGACGGTGGATTCCACGGGCTGCCGGAAGAGCGCCTCCGGGTGGTGGACGAGGTAGGTGTCCAGCGGGTCGTCGCGGGCGACCAGGACGGCCAGGGCCCCCCGGCCCGTACGGCCCGCGCGGCCGGCCTGCTGCCACAGGGAGGCCCGGGTGCCCGGGTAGCCCGTCAGGAGGACGGCGTCGAGGCCCGCGACGTCGACGCCCAGCTCCAGGGCGGTCGTGGCGGACAGGCCGAGCAGCTCGCCGGTGTGCAGGGCGTGCTCGATGGCGCGGCGCTCCTCGGGGAGGTAGCCGCCGCGATAGGCGGCGACACGCCCGGGGAGCGAGCGGTCCACGGCGGCGAGGCGCTCCTGGGCGATCAGGGCGATGAGCTCGGCGCCGCGCCGTGAGCGCACGAAGGCGACCGTGCGGACGCCCTGGACGACGAGGTCGGTGAGGAGGTCGGCGCTCTCGGCCGTGGCGGTGCGGCGCACGGGTGCCCCCCGCTCGCCGTGGAGCTCGGTGAGCGGGGGCTCCCACAGGGCGAAGACGAGTTCGCCGCGCGGGGAGGCGTCCTCGGTGATCTCCGCCACCGGGACGCCCGTGAGCCGGGTCGCGGCGGTGGCCGGGTCGGAGGCGGTGGCCGAGGCGAGGAGGAAGACCGGATCGGACCCGTAGCGGGCGCAGACGCGCCGCAGGCGGCGCAGCACCTGGGCGACGTGCGAGCCGAAGACGCCCCGGTAGGTGTGGCACTCGTCGATGACGACGTAGCGCAGGGCGCGCAGGAAGGAGGACCACCTGGGGTGGGCGGGCAGGATGGAGCGGTGGAGCATGTCGGGGTTGGTGAGCGCGTAATTGGCGTACTGGCGCACCCACTCCCGCTCCTCGACCGGGGTGTCGCCGTCGTAGACGGCGGGCCGCACGCCCTTGCCGAGGGGCTCGGCGAGGGCGCGCACGGCGCGCCGCTGGTCGGCGGCGAGGGCCTTGGTGGGGGCGAGGTACAGGGCGGTCGCGCCGCGGCCGTTCGGGGCCTCCGAGCCGTCCAGCAGGGTGCTGAGGACCGGCGCCAGGTAGGCGAGGGACTTCCCCGAGGCGGTGCCGGTGGCCACGACGACCGACTCGCCGCGCAGCGCGTGCCCGGCGGTGAGCGCCTGGTGGGCCCAGGGCCGCTCGATGCCGGCCGCCCGGACGGCGTCGAGCACTTCCGGCCGGATCTGCTCAGGCCAGGGGGCATGACGTCCCGGACGCGGGGGCAAGTGCTCCGTATGAGTGATGCGTGCAGCCCGGTCGGTCCCGGCGGTCAGCCGGTCGAGGACTGTCCGGGGAGCGGGATGTACGCCCGCCTCCGGCGGGAGTTGATCGTTGGCCATCGGCACCGAGTGTGTCACTGGCGTGACGGACAATGGCGTCAAGGCGTCGTGCGCGCCTGCCGGTAAGTGATTGAATGCCATCGCGGCTGCCGATCCATGGGGGGCGACCGCTCGATGCAAGGTGCTGGAGGATCCGTGGACCTGTCCCTGTCGACCGAGACCGTAGGCGACCGTACGGTTGTCCGGGTCGGTGGCGAGATTGATGTGTACACCGCGCCCAAGCTGCGTGAGCAGCTGGTCGAGCTTGTCAACGACGGCAGCTATCACCTCGTCGTGGACATGGAGGGCGTCGACTTCCTCGACTCCACCGGGCTCGGCGTCCTGGTCGGCGGGCTGAAGCGGGTGCGTGCCCACGAGGGCTCGCTGCGCCTGGTCTGCAACCAGGAGCGCATTCTCAAGATTTTCCGTATCACCGGACTCACCAAGGTGTTCCCCATCCACACCTCGGTGGAGGATGCGGTGCAGGCGACCGACTGAGGCCGCCGGGGAAGACTGTCACGCGGGGGGCACCCGGGCCCGTGGGTCCGGCCCCCTCGTGAGTCCGCCCTTTTCCGGATGAGGGGGAGAGGGCACGTACGACCGAGGGGGATGGCATGGCCACCGTCGAACTGCTCTTCAGTGCCCTTCCCGAGCATGTCCGGACCGCTCGGCTGGTGGCGGCCGCGGTGGCGCGCCGCGCCGGTGTGGACGAGGCCGTGCTGGACGAGCTCCGGCTCGCCGTGGGCGAGGCCTGTTCGCGCGCGGTCGGCCTGCACATCACCCATGAGGTGGCCACGCCCGTGCGGGTGACGCTGATCGAGGAGGAGAAGAAGTTCTCCATCGAGGTGGGGGACGACGCCCCCCGCCCGGCGCCGCTCGAGCTCGCCTCCGCGAACGGTTCGGAGCGCCCCGCGGCCGCGCATGAGGACGCCGGCGCCGACAGCGAGGACGACATGGGCCTCGCCGTCATCAGCGGCCTGGTCGACGATGTCGAGGTGACCGCGGACGAGCGCGGCGGCCTGATCCGTATGAGCTGGCCGATCGTCCCCGCCACCGTGCTGCCGTAGCCCGTCCGGGCCCATTGCCGTACGCCTTCCTCCGCGATCGGACGTAATTCCCGGCTGCACCGGGATCGCGCCACATCGGCGGCTTGTCTGCGGCTTATCTGGGCTTGTCTGCAGCTAGTCGATGACCCGCGGGCGTCCCTTCACCGGCCCTTGCCGGTCCCCGCCGGGCCCGTGCGGCCCGCTTCTGCCGCGCCCGGCCGGCCTCCCGCCTTCCGCCCGCCTTCCGCCGAATTGATCAGCAGTAATCCGCGATCTCTTCGCTGATCAATTGCCCGCCCCGGAATGGATCTCCCTTTTCGATCTCATTACCGATCTCCATTTCCGATCTCCGTGCGCGATCGTTTATTGTGCGGATCATTCACTCGATCTTCACTTGCACAGGCCAATTCCCTTTGCCGCGCTCTGTTTTGATCTCGCCGGGCTCCCTACAATCCGTCCATCTTGAGCTCAGGACGCCTGAGCGTGGCTGCTGTTCCGCGCCCGTGGGCCGAACGTGGACCAAAGGCGCGGAGGAGCTGCGCGCCCATGTGCCAAACGTCTAGGGAGGACGAATGGCGGGGCCCTTCACCCCTTCACAGGTGGACTTCACTCAGCATCTCGCAGCCGAACTCACCCAGGGCAACCGCACCATGGTGATCGTGATCGCGGCCGTCGCGCTCGCGGCGCTCGTGGTCGCCGTCGCCCTGGTGCGGCAGGTCCTCGCGGCGGGCGAGGGCACCGACAACATGAGAAGGATCGCGGCGGCCGTGCAGGAAGGCGCGAACGCCTATCTCGCCCGGCAGTTGCGCACGCTCGGTGTGTTCGCCGTGGCGGTGTTCTTCCTCCTGATGCTCCTGCCGGCCGACAACTGGTCGCAGCGCATCGGACGTTCGGTCTTCTTCCTGATCGGAGCGCTGTTCTCGGCGGCCACCGGCTATATCGGCATGTGGCTCGCCGTGCGCAGCAATGTGCGGGTCGCCGCGGCGGCGCGGGACGCCTCCCCGGCGCCGGGCGAGCCGGAGAAGGACCTGACGGCCGTTTCCCACCGCGCCATGAAGATTGCGTTTCGGACGGGTGGCGTCGTCGGGATGTTCACCGTCGGCCTCGGCCTGCTGGGCGCCTCCTGCGTCGTCCTCGTCTACGCCGCCGACGCGCCCAAGGTGCTGGAGGGATTCGGCTTCGGCGCGGCGCTGCTGGCCATGTTCATGAGGGTCGGCGGCGGCATCTTCACCAAGGCGGCCGACGTCGGCGCCGACCTCGTAGGCAAGGTCGAGCAGGGCATCCCCGAGGACGACCCGCGCAACGCCGCCACCATCGCGGACAACGTCGGCGACAACGTGGGCGACTGCGCGGGCATGGCGGCCGACCTCTTCGAGTCGTACGCCGTGACGCTGGTGGCCGCGCTGATCCTCGGCAAGGCGGCGTTCGGCGACGCGGGCCTCGCCTTCCCCCTGCTCGTCCCGGCGATCGGCGTGCTCACGGCGATGATCGGCATCTTCGCGGTCGCGCCGCGCCGCGCCGACCGCAGCGGGATGACCGCGATCAACCGGGGCTTCTTCATCTCGGCCGTCATCTCGCTGGCCCTGGTGGCCGTCGCGGTGTTCGCGTACCTGCCCTCCAGCTACGCCGATCTCAAGGGCATCGGGGACGACGCCATCCGCGCCCACTCCGGCGACCCCAGGGTGCTCGCCCTCGTGGCCGTGGCCATCGGCATCGTCCTCGCCGCGCTCATCCAGCAGCTGACGGGCTACTTCACGGAGACCAGCCGGCGGCCGGTGCGCGACATCGGCAAGACGTCCCTGACCGGCCCGGCGACGGTGGTCCTCGCGGGCATCTCCATCGGCCTGGAGTCCGCCGTCTACTCCGCCGTGCTCATCGCGCTGGGCGTCTACGGGGCGTTCCTGCTCGGCGGCACGTCCATCATGCTGGCCCTGTTCGCCGTCGCCCTCGCCGGCACGGGCCTGCTGACCACCGTCGGCGTCATCGTTGCGATGGACACCTTCGGCCCGGTCTCCGACAACGCCCAGGGCATCGCCGAGATGTCCGGCGACGTCGAGGGCGCCGGGGCGCAGGTGCTCACCGACCTCGACGCCGTCGGCAACACCACCAAGGCCATCACCAA
The DNA here is from genome assembly GCF_051386535.1 of Streptomyces sp. URMC 127. Classification (NCBI taxonomy): domain Bacteria; kingdom Bacillati; phylum Actinomycetota; class Actinomycetes; order Kitasatosporales; family Streptomycetaceae; genus Streptomyces; species Streptomyces sp. URMC 127. Next base: position 23,144 of record NZ_JBPQTW010000007.1, on the reverse strand, counting down.
GGGCATAGCCATCGCCACGGCCGTCCTCGCGGCGTCCGCGCTCTTCGGCTCGTACCGCGACGCGATCGCCACCGCCGTGCAGGACGTGCACGCCAAATCCGGGGAGCTGGGCCTGAGTCTGGACATCTCGCAGCCCAACAACCTCGTCGGGCTGGTCCTCGGGGCCGCGGTCGTCTTCCTCTTCTCCGGGCTGGCGATCAACGCGGTGTCCCGGTCGGCGGGCGCGGTGGTCTTCGAGGTGCGGCGGCAGTTCCGCGAGCACCCCGGGATCATGGACTACAGCGAGAAGCCGGAGTACGGGCGCGTGGTGGACATCTGCACCAAGGACGCGCTGCGCGAACTCGCCACGCCTGGCCTGCTGGCCGTCATGGCGCCCATCGCCGTCGGCTTCTCGCTCGGCGTCGGCGCGCTCGGCTCCTACCTCGCGGGCGCCATCGGCACCGGCACGCTGATGGCCGTCTTCCTCGCCAACTCCGGTGGCGCCTGGGACAACGCCAAGAAGCTGGTGGAGGACGGCAAGCACGGCGGCAAGGGCAGCGAGGCGCACGCCGCCACGGTCATCGGCGACACGGTCGGCGACCCCTTCAAGGACACCGCCGGACCGGCCATCAACCCCCTGCTGAAGGTGATGAACCTGGTGGCGCTGCTCATCGCCCCCGCGGTGGTCAAGTTCTCCTACGGCGTCGACGCCAACAAGGGCCTGCGGATCGGCGTCGCGGTCCTGGCGATCGTCGTCATCGTCGGTGCGGTGTACGTCTCGAAGCGGCGCGGCGTGGCCGTGGGAGACGACGGGAACGCCGAACGGGCGGCGAAGTCCGCCGATCCGGCGGTGGTGTCGTAAGAAACTGACACCTCAGCACCTCAGCACTCCGGTACTCCGAGCCCCGGGCCGGCGGCACGCAGCGCGACCCACGCCGCCGGCCCGGTGCACAGGTGCGGTGAATGACACGCTGAGCTTGATGCAAATGGCTCTAAAAGCGGGCATACGGGGTGCCCGGCTCCTGGGCGGTCCCGCTCGGACGTGTAAGTTCCGGGCCGAGAGCCATCGAAGGGACCGATCCGGTGAACAAGAAGCTTGCGGCCGTACTGTCCGGCGGTACGGCGCTTCTGCTGGCGCTGACCGGCTGCAGCGGCGACGACGACCAGAGCAAGAAGAAACTGGACGACTGGGCCAAGAAGGTCTGCGACCAGATGCAGCCTCAGGTGAAGAAGATCCTGGACGCCAACAAGTCGATCGCGAGCGTCCAGACCGAGGAGGACTCCAAGAAGGTCCAGCAGACGGACTCCGCGGCGTTCCAGGTCAGCGTCGACGCGTACAAGGCGCTCGCCGACGCGGTGCAGGGCGCGGGCGCGCCGCCCGTCAAGGACGGCGAGACCAACCAGAAGAACGCCGTCAAGGCGCTCAACGACCTCTCCACGGCGTACGCGAACCTGAAGAAGCGCAGCGACGCCCTCGACACCGGCGACAAGAACAAGTTCGGCGAGGGGCTCAGGGGCATCGGCGGCGACGTCTCCAAGCTCAGCAACCAGAGCACCGAGGCGCTCAAGAAGCTGCAGGAGGGCGACGTCGGCAAGGCCATGGCGAAGCAGCCGGGCTGCCAGAAGAACACGCTCTCGCCGGCACCGGCGCCCTCGGCGTCCAAGCAGTGACCCGGGGCGCCGTCCGGGCCGGGTGAGCGGCGGGGCACGGCGCCGCCGCGTCCCTGCGGGGCGCCGCCGCACCCCGCCGCTTTCGGCGTTTGCCGGTGCCGCCCCCGACAATGGTCCCGTGAGTACGCTCCTTCCCGCCGCCGACCGCGCGCGCAGCTCCCGGCTGCGCGACGCCCTGCTCGCCGCCGCCTTCACCGCCGACGGCCTCCTCGACCTGCTGGGCGCCCCCGCCTACGCCGCCCTCGCGCGCAGCGAGACCGTCCCGGCCCTGCGCGCCACCCGCGGCGACGGCCCGCTGGAGACGCTGGTCCGCCTCTTCCTGCTGCAGATGCCGGCCCCGTACGCGCGGGCCGCGGCGGCGCTGCCCGTCGACGAGTGCCTCGCCGGCGGCTGGCTCGTCCGCGACGGGGACGCCGTCCGCGCCACCGTGGACGTGCGCCCCTACGGCGGCCCCGACGGGCAGGACTGGTGGATCGTCTCCGACCTGGGCTGCGCGGTCGGCGGCGCCGGCGGCATCGCCGGGGGCGGGACCGGCCCCTCCGGGGTCGACCGCGCGCAGCTCGTCCTCGGCGTGGGCGGCGCCTCGACCACCCTCGCGGGCATCACCGTCCGCACGCCCGTCGCGAGCGTCCTCGACCTGGGTACGGGCTCCGGCATCCAGGCCCTGCACGCCACCCAGCACGCCACGCGCGTCACCGCCACCGACCTCAACCCGCGCGCCCTGCACATCGCGCGGCTCACGCTGGAGCTGTCCGGCGTGGCCGAGGCCGACCTGCGCGAGGGCTCGCTCTTCGAGCCGGTCGCGGACGACACCTTCGACCTGATCGTCTCCAACCCGCCGTTCGTCATCTCGCCCGGCGCCCGCCTGACCTACCGCGACGGCGGCATGGGCGGCGACGACCTGTGCCGCACCCTCGTCCAGCAGTCGGCCGACCGGCTGAACGACGGCGGCCACTGCCAGCTCCTCGCCAACTGGCAGCACGTCGAGGGCGAGGACTGGCGCGAGCGGCTGTCGTCCTGGGTGCCGCGCGGCTGCGACGCCTGGATCGTCCAGCGCGAGGTGCAGGACGTCGCCCAGTACGCCGAGCTGTGGCTGCGCGACGCGGGCGACCACCGCGCCGGCCCGGCCGAGTACGCCGCCCGCTACGACGCATGGCTGGACGAGTTCGAGGCCCGCCGGACCAAGGGCATCGGATTTGGCTGGATCACGCTGCGCAAGTCGGGCTCCGACCGGCCCTCCGTCGTGGCCGAGGAGTGGCCGCACCCCGTCGAGCAGCCGCTCGGCCCCACCGTCCGCGCCCACTTCGAGCGGCAGGACTTCCTGCGCACGCACGACGACGCCGCGCTGCTCGCCTCCCGCTTCGTCCTCGCCGACGAGGTTGTGCAGGAGCAGGTCGGCCTGCCGGGTGCGGAGGACCCCGAGCACGTGGTGCTGCGCCAGAACCGCGGCATGCGGCGGGCCACCAAGGTGGACACCGTCGGCGCGGGCTTCGCGGGCGTCTGCGACGGCTCCCTCACCGCCGGCCGGATCCTCGATGCGATCGCCCAGCTGGTCGGCGAGGACCCGGTGCTCCTGCGCGACCGGACGCCGGAGGCGATCCGCATGCTCGTCGAGCAGGGCTTCCTGACGCCTGCGGGGGAGTAGGGGCCTACGGGACGCCTGCGGGGGGTGGCGGGGCCTACGGCGCGGGTGCCTTCCCCCGGGGCCTCCGCGCCCGCCCCCGGGGCCTCCGCGCCCGCCCGTGTTTGCGCGCCGCAATTCCGGACATCGTTTTCAGGACAACCTGCTGTGTGCCTTCCGCCCGGACGCTTGTGTGCCGGGCGTTCCGGGCACCTCAGCTGAGGGCAGGGCCATGTCAAGGATCGTCCGGGGCTCCGGTGACTCTTTCGGGTCCAAGCCCGCGCCCCCGCGGCGCGCGGCCCGCCGTCCGCTCCTCCGCTGTCAGACCCTTGGCCAGGGCAGCCCGCGTCCCGTGAAGCGCGGCGCCCGGGGCGGAGTGGACGTAGCCTTCATTACGACCCTAAGAGTGTGATGTTGGATACCGTGCTGGTTAGAACGTACATCGGGTTACCGTTCGAGTGGCGTTGCGGACTTTTTCCGTTTGACACGGGGGCGGGATGTACCGTCACACTCCGCAGCGTCACCGCAGCGCCCACACCGAGTGCCGACCGGAAGAAGAGCGAAGTTGTCCCCGACCAGCGAGACCGCAAAGGGCGGCCGCCGACTCGTCATCGTCGAGTCGCCTGCCAAGGCGAAGACGATCAAGGGCTACCTCGGCCCCGGATACGTCGTCGAGGCGAGCGTCGGGCACATCCGTGACCTGCCGAACGGGGCCGCCGAGGTCCCGGCGAAGTACAAGGGCGAGTCCTGGGCCCGCCTCGGCGTCAACGTCGAGAAGGACTTCCAGCCGATCTACGTCGTGAACCACGACAAGAAGGACCAGGTCAAGAAGCTCAAGGAGCTGCTGGCCGAGTCCGACGAGCTCTTCCTCGCCACCGATGAGGACCGCGAGGGCGAGGCCATCGCCTGGCACCTGCAGGAGGTCCTCAAGCCCAAGGTCCCGGTCCGCCGGATGGTCTTCCACGAGATCACCAAGGACGCGATCCAGGCCGCCGTCGCCAGCCCGCGCGAGCTGAACAAGAAGCTCGTCGACGCCCAGGAGACCCGCCGCATCCTCGACCGCCTCTACGGCTACGAGGTCTCGCCGGTCCTGTGGAAGAAGGTCATGCCGCGGCTGTCGGCCGGCCGGGTGCAGTCCGTGGCCACCCGTCTCGTCGTCGAGCGGGAGCGCGAGCGCATCGCCTTCCGCTCCGCCGAGTACTGGGACCTCACGGGTGTCTTCGACACCGGCCGCCCCGGCGACAACAGCGACCCCTCGACCCTCGCCGCCCGCCTGGCCTCGGTCGACGGCAAGCGCGTCGCCCAGGGCCGCGACTTCGGGTCGAACGGCCGGCTGAAGGACGCCGCCCAGGTGCTCCACCTGGACGAGGCCGGCGCCCGCGCGCTGGCCGCCGCCCTGGCGGACACGACGTTCTCGGTGCGCTCGGTCGAGTCCAAGCCGTACCGCCGCTCGCCGTACGCCCCCTTCCGCACCACCACGCTGCAGCAGGAGGCCTCGCGCAAGCTCGGCTTCGGCGCGAAGGCCACCATGCAGGTGGCCCAGAAGCTGTACGAGAACGGCTTCATCACCTATATGCGTACGGACTCCACGACGCTGTCGGACACGGCGGTCAACGCGGCCCGTACGCAGGTCACCCAGCTCTACGGCGCCGACTACCTGCCCGAGAAGCCCCGCACGTACGCCGGCAAGGTCAAGAACGCCCAGGAGGCGCACGAGGCGATCCGCCCTTCGGGTGATCGTTTCCGCACGCCCGCCGAGACGGGCCTGACCGGCGACCAGTTCCGGCTCTACGAGCTGATCTGGAAGCGGACCGTCGCCTCCCAGATGAAGGACGCGACCGGCAACTCCGTCACCGTGAAGATCGGCGGCCGGGCGAGCGACGGCCGGGACGCCGAGTTCAGCGCCTCCGGCAAGACCATCACCTTCCACGGCTTCATGAAGGCCTACGTGGAGGGCGCGGACGACCCGAACGCCGAGCTCGACGACCGCGAGCGCCGCCTGCCGCAGGTCACCGAGGGCGACCCGCTGGCCGCCCGGGAGATCACCGCCGACGGCCACGCCACCAAGCCCCCCGCCCGCTACACCGAGGCCTCCCTGGTCAAGGAGCTGGAGGAGCGGGAGATCGGCCGCCCGTCGACGTACGCGTCGATCATCGGCACCATCCTCGACCGCGGCTACGTCTTCAAGAAGGGCACGGCGCTCGTCCCGTCCTTCCTGAGCTTCGCCGTCGTCAACCTGCTGGAGAAGCACTTCGGCCGGCTCGTCGACTACGACTTCACCGCCTCCATGGAGGAGGACCTCGACCGCATCGCCCGCGGCGAGGCCCAGGCCGTGCCGTGGCTGCGCCGCTTCTACTTCGGCGAGGGCACCGAGGGTGCCGCGGGCGGCGCCGCCGAGGCCGGCAACGGCGACGGCGACCACCTCGGCGGCCTCAAGGAGCTCGTCACCGACCTGGGCGCGATCGACGCCCGCGAGGTGTCCTCCTTCCCCGTCGGCGAAGGCATCGTGCTGCGCGTCGGCCGCTACGGCCCGTACGTCGAGCGGGGCGAGAAGGACTCCGAGGGCCACCAGCGGGCGGACGTGCCCGGTGACCTCGCGCCCGACGAGCTGACCGTCGAGTACGCCGAGGAACTGCTCGCCAAGCCGAGCGGCGACTTCGAGCTGGGCACCGACCCGGGCACCGGTCACCAGATCGTCGCCAAGGACGGCCGCTACGGCCCCTACGTGACGGAGATCCTCCCCGAGGGCACCCCGAAGACCGGCAAGAACGCGGTCAAGCCGCGCACGGCCTCGCTCTTCAAGTCCATGTCCCTCGACACGGTCACGCTGGAGGACGCCCTCAAGCTCATGGAGCTGCCGCGCGTCGTCGGCAAGGACGCCGAGGGCGTCGAGATCACCGCGCAGAACGGCCGCTACGGCCCCTATCTGAAGAAGGGCACCGACTCGCGCTCCCTGGAGACCGAGGAGCAGCTCTTCACGATCACGCTGGACGAGGCCCTCGCGATCTACGCCCAGCCCAAGCAGCGCGGGCGCGCCGCGGCCAAGCCGCCGCTGAAGGAGCTGGGCACCGACCCGGTCAGCGAGCGCCCCGTCGTGGTCAAGGACGGCCGCTTCGGCCCGTACGTGACGGACGGCGAGACCAACGCGACGCTGCGCCGTGACGACGACGTCGAGACGATCACGCCGGAGCGCGGCTACGAGCTCCTGGCGGAGAAGCGCGCCAAGGGCCCGGCGAAGAAGACCGCCAAGAAGGCCGCCGCGAAGAAGGCGCCGGCGAAGAAGACCGCCGCCAAGAAGACGGCTGCCAAGAAGACCGCGGCGAAGAAGACGACGACCGCGAAGAAGACCGCGGCCGCCAAGAAGACGGCCACGGCCAAGAAGACGACGGCGAAGAAGGTGGCCGCGGGCGCCGAGGCCGCCGCCGAGTGATCCGGCCGCTTGAGTGATCCGGCTGCCTGAGTGATCCGGCTGCCGCCCCCGGCTCCTGCCGGGGGCGGCGCGGCCGGATCCGTCAGCCCCCGTGGGGCATCCATTCGTTCGGGCGTACGTTCGGGTGAAAGCGCGTAAGCCCTGCACAGCCGGATAGGCTGGCAGGATGACGCGAGCCGAGCAGCCAACCGTGGTGACCTCCACCTCCGGCGCCCTAGCCGCGGACTCCCGCGAGCGTGCCATCCGGTCCCTGCTGCGTTTCCCCCCGCTGCGGCGGCTGTGGAACGCCCAGTTCGCCGGTGGTGTCGGAGACTCCCTCGCCCTCCTCGTGCTCCTGCTGCTGGCGCTGCAGGCCGCCGTTGCCGAGGGCTCCTTCGGCGGTGGCTACCGGGGCGCGGCGCTCGCCGTCGCCGCGGTCGTCGGGGCCCGGCTGCTGGCCACCCTGCTCTTCGGCGCGGTCCTGCTCGGCCCGCTCTCCTCGCTCATCGCCCCGGCCGGTCCCCTCGACCGCCGGTGGACCATGATCGGTGCGGACGGCGTCCGTGCCGGGCTGCTCGTCGTCGCGCCCCTGTGGCTCGGCTGGACGGGCGACCGCGCGCTCTCCTTCCTGCTGATCTCGGCCTTCGTGGCCGGTGTCGCCGAGCGGGTGTGGACCGTCGTCAAGGACAGCGCCGCCCCCGCCCTCCTTCCCGCGCCCGCCGTCGAGGGCTCCGCCGTACGGCCGCTGCCCGATCACTACGACGCGCTGCGGCGCCTCTCGCTGCGGACGAGTTTCGTGTCGCTGCCCTTCGCCGCGGCCGCGCTCCTCGCCGTCACGCTGATCGGCAATCTGCTCGGCTCCGGCATCGACTGGTTCCACCAGCACCAGGCGGCCCTCGGTTCGTTCCTCGCGGCCGCGCTGTTCGCCTGCTCGGCCGGCGTCCTGTGGTTCCTGGAGCTGCCCGGCGCGAAGTCGCCGCGCGTGCGCTCCCCGCTGGAGGGTCTGCGCCGCCCCCGCGGCGCCCAGGGCCCGGACACGGGCCGCACGGGCGCCATCCCGGTGCTCGTCCTGGCCTGCGCCGCCGTCGCCGGGGCGATCGCCGCGGCCGTCGGCGTCGCCGCCCTCCAGGCCGTCGACCTCGGTGGCGGGCCGGTGGCCTTCGGACTGCTCGTGCTCGCGCTCAGCGGCGGGCCCGTCATCGGCATCCGCAGCGCCGTCAAGGTGCTCCCCGGCTTCTCCCGGCGCCGGCTGCTCGCGCTGTCCATCGCGCTGACCGGCCTCGCGCTGCTGGCCGCCGGCCTCGTGCCCGACCCCACGACGGTGCTCCTGCTCGTGCTGCTCGCCGGTGTCTGCGCGGGCATCGCCGCCAACACCGGGCACTCCCTCCTGGACCAGGAGACCGAGGAGGCCCGCCGGCCCCGCACGACCGACCACCTGCACGCCGTCGTCCGCGTCACCGCGGCCCTGGGCGCGGTCGCCGCGCCGCTGCTCGCCGCGGGCATCGGGCCGCACCGGCTGGAGCGCGGCGGCTTCGTCTTCGCGCACGGCGGCGCCGCCTTCACGCTCATGCTCGTCGGCGCGCTGCTGCTGCCCGTGGGCGCCATCGTCCTCGGCAAGACCGACGACCGCCACGGCGTGCCGTTCCGGCGCGACCTGATGGACGTGCTGCGCGGCGGCGACCCCGAGCAGGCGCCCGCCGCCACCGGCTTCTTCATCGCCTTCGAGGGTGGTGACGGCGCCGGCAAGTCCACGCAGGTGCGGGCGATCGCCGAGTGGATCCGCTCCAAGGGCCACGAGGTCGTGGTCACCCGCGAGCCCGGCGCCACGCCGATCGGGCAGCGGCTGCGCGCGATCCTGCTGGACGTCTCCTCGGCAGGGCTGTCCGACCGCGCGGAGGCGCTGCTCTACGCGGCCGACCGCGCCGAGCACGTCGACTCCGTCGTCCAGCCCGCCCTCGCGCGCGGCGCCGTCGTCATCTCCGACCGCTACATCGACTCCTCCGTCGCCTACCAGGGCGCCGGACGCGACCTCTCGCCGACCGAGATCGCCCGCATCAACCGCTGGGCCACGGGCGGGCTCGTCCCCCACCTGACCGTGCTCCTCGACGTCTCGCCGGAGACCGCGCGAGAACGTTTCACCGAGGCGCCGGACCGGCTCGAATCCGAGCCCATGGAGTTCCACGACCGCGTGCGGACCGGGTTCCTCACCCTGGCCGCGGCCGACCCCTCCCGCTACCTCGTCGTGGACGCCGGGCAGGCGCCCGAGGACATCACCACCGTCGTACGGCACCGCCTCGACCAGGTCCTGCCGCTCTCCGCGGCCGAGATCGAGGCCCGCGAGCAGGCCCGCAAGGCCGCCGAGGAGGAGGCCCGCCGCAAGGCCGAGGAAGAGGCCGCGCGCAAGGCGGAGGAGGAGCGGCTGGAGCGCGAGCGCCAGGAGCAGCTCGCCAAGCTGCGGGCCGAGGAGGAGGCGCGCAAGCGGCGCGAGGCCGAGGAGGCCCGCATCCGCGAGGAGGCGCGCCTCGCCGAGGAGGCCCGGCAGCGCGCCGAGGAGGCCCGCCGGCAGGCGGAGGAGGAGCGCAAGCGCCGCAAGGCGGAGGAGCGCACGCGCGCCGCCGAGCAGGAGCGGCTCCGCAAGCAGGCCGAAGAAGAGGCCCGGCTGCGGGCCGAGGCGGAGGAACGGCGCCTGGAGAAGCAGCGCAAGGCCGAGGAGGCGCTGCTGAAGGCGGAGCAGGCGCGGGTGGCGGCGGAGGCCGCGGCGTCGGCTGCCGCCTCGGCGTCGGCTGCCGCTTCGGAGGCGCCGACCGTTGAGCGGCCTTCGCTGCGCAAGGAGCAGCGGGCGGAGGGGCCTGCGGCTGCGGAGGCTGCGACTGCGGAGCTCGCGGCTGTAGAGCCTGCGGCTGCGGAGCCCGCGGGGAGCTCGGACGAGACGCAGATGGTGCAGTCGCCGTCCGTCCACCGGCCGGATCCGCGGAACGTGGACGTCACCACCGGGGACGGCGTCGGCACGCGGGCCTCGGACGACACGGAGGTGCTGCCGCCGGTGTGGGCCGCGTCGCCTCCGGCTGCGCCGCAGCGGGTGACGTGGGGCGTGGAGCCCGAGCCGGAGGCGCCTGCGCCTGCGCCGTCCCGGGAGGCCGAGGAGACGGCCGTCTTGCCGAAGCCTTCGGCTGCGCCGGCTGCGGATGACGACACCGCGGTGACGGAGGTCCTGCCTCCGGTGCGCTCCGAGGGCCCGGCGGACCGGGTGCCCGACTGGCTGTTCCGGCCGGAGGAGCCGGCGGACACGGGTACGGATTCGGGTACGGGCGCGGACGCGGAGCGGACGCGTGAGATGCCGCGGGTGGAGGAGGACGCGCGGGGCGCCACCGAGAAGGGCCGCCGCCGCCCCGGCTGGGCGGAGACCGCTGAGGACGACCGCCCGACCCTGGCGGACGAAATCCTCGGCCCGCGCCCTGCCGGCCGCGGCGATGACGACGAGGACGAACGGGGCGGCCGCGGCGGCCGCGCCCGCTGAGACGGGGCCTTCCGGGCGGGCGTGGGCCCGGCACCGCCGGACTGCGCCGCCGTGGCTGACCGCCGCGGCGGCGGGACGGAGAGGCGTGGCCTCTCCGCTCCGTTCGGTCGGCGGCGGCATGTGCCGGCCGGCAGGCGGACTCGCCGCCGCAGCGGTGATCAGGTGCCGAGGTGCCGTTCTGCTGCCGGCGAGGTCGGTCGGACCCCGGCCCCCTCCCGCGTGGCGTCGGGTGTCAGTGCTGTGGCCCACAATGGGTAGCCGCAGGGTGAGGGACGCGGAGGCAGTCATGGCGGTGTGGGACGACCTGGTCGGTCAGGACCGGGTGACGGAGCAGCTCTCCGCGGCCGCGCGGGATGCGGACGCATTCGTCACCGGCGCGGCATCCGCCCCCGGCGAGGCGCCCCCGAGCGGCGGGTCGATGACGCACGCCTGGCTCTTCACCGGCCCCCCCGGCTCCGGCCGGGCCACCGCCGCCCGCGCTTTCGCCGCCGCCCTGCAGTGCGTGAGCTCCGACCGGGCCGTCAGCGGTCCCGGCTGCGGTTTCTGCGAGGGCTGTCACACCGCGCTCGTGGGTACGCACGCCGACGTCGAGGTCGTCCGCACCGACCAGCTGTCCATCGGCGTCAAGGAGACCCGTGACCTGGTCCGCCGCGCCCAGCTCTCCCCGGCCGGAGGCCGCTGGCAGGTGATCGTCCTGGAGGACGCGGACCGGCTGACCGAGGGCGCGGGCAACGTCCTGCTGAAGGCCGTCGAGGAGCCCGCGCCCCGTACGGTCTGGCTCCTGTGCGCGCCGTCCTTGGAAGACGTCCTGCCCACCATCCGCTCCCGCTGCCGCCTGCTCACCCTGCGCACGCCGCCGGTGGCCGCCGTGGCCGACCTCCTCGCCCGCCGTGACGGCATCGAGCCGGAGTTGGCGGCCCGCGTGGCCAGTGCCACACAGGGCCACATCGACCGCGCGCTCCGCCTGGCGACCGACGAGCGGGCCCGCGCGCGCCGCGCGGCCGTGCTCAAGCTGCCGTTGCGCGTGGACGACGTGGGCGGCTGCCTGAAGGCGGCCCAGGAGCTCATCGACGCCGCCGCCGAGGACGCCAAGCAGGTCGCCGAGGAGGTCGATGCCAAGGAGACCGAGGAGCTGCGGGCCGCGCTCGGCGCCGCGGCCGGTACGGGCAGCCGCCTGCCGCGCGGCACGGCGGGCGCCATGAAGGAGCTCCAGGACCGCCAGAAGCGCCGCAGCACCCGTACTCAGCGCGACAGCCTCGACCTGGCCCTGGTCGACCTGACCGGCTTCTACCGCGACGTCCTGGCGCTGCAGCTCGGCTCGCGCGTCGAGATCGCCAACGCCGACGCGCGGGACGCCCTGGAGCGCGTCGCCGCGGCGTCGGGCCCGGAGCGGACGCTGCGCCGCATCGAGGCGATCATCGACTGCCGCCGCGCCCTGGACCGGAACGTGGCGCCGCTGCTGGCGGTCGAGGCGATGACGATGGCGCTGCGCGCCGGCTGACCAGCAGCACGACGGCAGCACGCCGGCAGCACGCCGGCAGCACGACGGCAAAGCCGGCACGCCATTACGGGCGCAAGCGCGAAAGGCGAGCGCATGTCCGGTTACGCACTCTCACTCATATGAGGCCTCCTTGGCCCGGCGACTGGCGGCGGTCCACACGGGTGTCGATACGCTCCGTCGGGGCACAGCGGATCTCGTAACGCTGCGTAATGCCCGACTTCTTGCTGCCCTGCACCGCCCTGCACCTCCCTGCACCGCATCCGCGCAGCTCCAGCCTTCACGCAGAGGGACCAGCCGATGGACTCCAGCCGCCTGCTCCGTACCTCCGGCGCCGCCGTCGCTACGGCGGCGTTGCTGATCTCGGGATGCGCGCTCGGGAACACCGCGCCGCGGGCGACGGCGGCGGCCAGAGCGTACGACGGCAGGGACAGCGGTTCCTCCGGCTACGAGAGCGGCGGCGCCTTCGGGAGCATCGCCCCCATGAAAGGCCTCGGCCACACAGGGAGCCTCGGCCACACAGGAGGCCTCAGCCAGATGGGAGGCCTGGGCCGCATGACAGGCCTCGGCCACCCCGGAGGCAGGGGCAACGAAGCCCCCGACGGCGCCCGCACCCTCGCGCCCCTCCCCACAGCCCTCCCTCCGGCCCTGCGCCGCTACTACGGCCAGAAACTCACCTGGCACCCCTGCGGCACCAGCGGCTTCGAGTGCGCCACCCTCAAGGCCCCGCTGGACTACGACCACCCCCGCGCCGCGGACGACTTGAAGCTCGCCGTCTCCCGCAAGAAGGCCACCGGCTCAGGCCACGCCAAGCGCCTCGGCTCGCTCATGGTCAACCCGGGCGGCCCGGGCGGCTCCGCGGTCGGCTACCTCCAGCACCACGCGGGCCTGGGCTATCCCGCCGTCGTCCGCGCCCACTACGACATGGTCGCCATGGACCCCCGCGGCGTCGCCGGCAGCGAACCGGTCACCTGTCTCTCCGACACCGAGATGGACAGCTACACGCAGGTCGACCAGACCCCCGACGACGCCGCCGAGACCGCGGAACTCGTCGCCGCGTACACGAAGTTCGCAGACGGCTGCGCCTCCCGCTCCGGCAAGCTCCTGGGCCACGTCTCCACCATCGAGGCGGCCCGTGACATGGACGTCCTGCGCGCGGCCCTGGACGACGACAAGCTGACGTACGTGGGCGCCTCGTACGGCACGTTCCTCGGCGCCACCTACGCCGGGCTGTTCCCCTCCCGCGTCGGCCGTCTCGTCCTCGACGGGGCCCTCGACCCGGCCCTCGGCGCGGAGCAGGTCAACCGCGACCAGACGGCGGGCTTCCAGACGGCCTTCGTCTCCTTCGCGGAGGACTGCGCCCGGCGCAAGGACTGCCCGCTCGGCCCGTCCCCCGACCGGGCCGGCGACCGCCTCTCCGAATTCTTCGAGAAGACGGACGCGGCCCCGCTCGCCACCGGCAAGCCCCGCAAGCTCACCGAGAGCCTCGCGACCACGGGTGTGATCTCCGCCATGTACGACGAGGCGGCGTGGGGCCTGCTGCGCAACGCCCTGAAGGCGGCCTTCGACGGGGACGGCGGGCCGCTGCTGAAGCTGTCCGACGCCTACTACGAGCGCGACAGCCGCGGCGCCTACCAGAACCTCATGTACGCCAACGCGGCCGTGAACTGCCTGGACCTCCCCCCGGCCTTCCGCTCCCCGACCGAGGTCCGGGACGCGATCCCCGCCTTCCGGAAGGCGTCGCCGGTCTTCGGCACCGCCCTCGCCTGGGCGACCCTGGCCTGCGGATACTGGTCCGTTCCGGCCACCGGCGCCCCGCACCGCATCCCGGCCGCGGGCGCCGCGCCCATCCTCGTCGTCGGCACCACCCGCGACCCCGCCACCCCGTACGGCTGGGCCCGCTCCCTGGCCTCGCAGCTCTCCTCGGGCCGCCTCCTCACCTACGAGGGCGACGGCCACACCGCCTACACCCGTGGCAGCGCCTGCATCGACAACGCCGTCAACACCTACCTGCTCACCTCGACGCCGCCCCCGGCCGGCCAGCGCTGCTCCAGCTGAGACCGGCAATGAGACTGCAAACCCAAAAGGCCCAGGTCAGACAGTGTCTGACCTGGGCCTTGTCGGAGCCGCCTGCGGGATTTGAACCCGCGACCTACGCATTACGAGTTGTCCGATCTTGTTCCGTGGACGTTCGTGGGTGTCCATGAAGCACGGACTAACGCTGGTCAGGGCACGTCTTGGACGACAGCGGACGATGGCGGACACCGGCGGAACGAGCAGCAACTGAGACTAGAAATGAGACTCCGCTGCTCGGCGCTTGTCGCACGCCCGACAGGATCCGGAGGTACGGAGACGGGCTGGGCGCTCATGCCGCCCAGGCCGTCGGTGCCGAGTGAGGGTCTTGAAATCAACCCAGCAGGTGGGCGTTCACTGCGCGGGCCTCTCGCTCCAGATCGGGAAGTTCGAGCACGGTAACGCCGTGTTCCCTCAAGGTCTCTATGCCGACGCAGTCAGCGACGAAGAGCGAAGGTTCACTCCAGGCGATGACGACACGGCGGATCCTGGACCGGAGTACGAGCTGGGTGCAGGTCAGTGTGCGTGAGCGGCGCTGAGAACAGGGTTCGAGGGTGCTGTACAGCGTGGCAGTGGGCAGCCGCGGGTCGTCCTCGGACAGCTTGGCCAGCGCGGACTCCTCCGCGTGGACGTGGGGGTCGGTCTCCCGCGAATAGCCGTGCGAGATCTCATCCCCGTCTTCGCCGACGATGATGGCCCCCACCGAAAAGGCGCCGTCGGCCGGCGGGCAATTGCGAGACAGCTCAATGGCCTTGACCATCCATGCGTGGTCGGTCGCGGTGGTGTTGTTGCTGCTCACTTATTGCTCTCCTGCTTGGGGAGGTACCGGAGAAGCACGACGTCTCCGATGGCGCGCACCTCGGCCAGAGTCATGCGGCGACTGGATCCACCAGGGTAGGACGCCGGGTGCAGGAACTTGGGAGCGTTGGCATCGCCGACGACCAGTGGGGCAATGGCGAGGTGGATTTCATCGACCAGTCCCTGCGATAGGAAAGCCGTGTGGATGCTGCCGCCCCCCTCCACCATGAGCCGGGCTACCCCTCGCTTGCCCAAGTCGTCGAGGAGCTTTCCGAAGTCGATGTCATCACCCAGCGAGACGACATCGGCCAAACCGTCGAGCCGCGCTCGGAGCTTCTCGACCCCCGCGGCCGTGGTGTAGGCGACCTTCGCCCCACCGTGGTGCCAGAACTTGGCTTCAGGGTCCAGGTCGCCACTTCCCGAAATGGTGACCTTCAGTGGGTACTCGGGGAGGCCTCGGGCTATGCGGTCGGCGCGACGTGCATCACTGTTGACCAAGAGCCGCGGGTTGTCGGCGCGGATGGTTCCAGCGCCAATGAGAATCGCATCAGATTCGGCGCGGACTTGGTCAACACGGTCGAAGTCGTCGGCATTGCTCAGCAGGAGTCGGTCCGGACTCGTGTCGTCAATGTAGCCGTCGACCGAGGTCGCAACGCTCAGAAGTACGTGGGGGCGGGGCAAGGGTTCTCCCTGGGTGTGGGGTAACGAGTGAAGGTTGACGTCATGCTTCGTGCAGCACGGCAGCGTTGAGGGACTCGTGGAACTCTCGGACGGACGGGACTGTCCGCCACTGCTGCAGGTTGGTATCGAGCTGTGCCAACTCGGTCAAGATGCGGGCTGAACCCGTTTCCACTCCGATGGAAAGAGCCTGGAGCCCGACACTGGCAGCTTGCTCCGCATCGCGGCTGCCGGCGTGCGCTGAAGCTTCGCGGGCAAGATAGACGCCGTGGTCACGGTGGTATCCCGCGGGGAGAGCGCGGATCGCGGTCCGAAAGCCTGCCGCGGCTGCTTCGTGATTCCCGAGGGCTGACAGGCTCCGTGCGCGCTGGACATCGATGTAGGCATCGTCCAGCCACACTCCCCAAGTGGACTCGGGGTCGGATTCTGCCGCGTGGAGGAGGTCTCGTGCGTGGTCGTACGCGCGCATGCATTCTGCTTCGTCTCCGCGGAGCGCATGCCCATGAGCCGCGTACGTTGCAGCCACGGCTGCAAGGCGGGTGTGAGGCCGTGCTGTGTCCTCTGCCGCTTCTGCCACGTCGACGGCTTCCACGGGATCTCGCATGTCCCCGGCGAGCTGACTCTTGCGGGCCAGGATGTAGACGGTCAGATCCCGGTCTCCGGCAATGTGCGACCACTGGAGTGCTCGGTCCGTCCAGTACTGGGCCGCTCGATGGTCGCCGGCGTCCTGATGGAACCAGCCGCACAGCTCCGCGAATTGGGTCTGCACTTGTAGGAGCTGACGTCGGTCGGCCCCCCGCTTCCCTTCGCGTAGTGCGGTAATGGCGTTGATCTGCTCCTGCACCCTGGGGATGAGCGCACGTGGTCCGAACAGGTTGTCTGAGTCGATGAGCGTGCGCCGGATGGCTTGAAGGTGCTCGACGGGGTTGCGGTCGGGAAGGGCCGTTCGGGGTAGCGACGGGCTGGCCTGGGCCGTGGGAGCACCCGCGAGGCCCACGGCTGCGGCACCGATGCCGCCGAGGAATACCCTGCGAGGTACGGACACGAAGATGATCCTTCCGTCGGAAGTGCGGCAGGGGACGGCGATCCCCTCTGCATCCGACAGTGCCTGCGCGTCCGAACCTTCGACCAGAGGGATTTGGCTGTTGGCCACATGAGGACCAGCTTTAGCCACATGACCACGGGACAAAGCGGCTATATCGGTCCCGCTCTGAATCTCCCTATGAAGCCGGACTAACGTGCCGCCGGCGTTCAACGCCTGGTCGTACGCCTGAACCAGGGCTGCTGAAGCTGCTTGTCGCCCCCGCTCTGCTCGGGCCATGTAGCTGTAGTCGTACCTGATGAGGGCCTGCAGCTTGGCGAGGGACAAGCCGCGCGCAGTGCGTCGTGAGCGCATCTCGGCGCCAAGGTAATGCTGCGGGCTCGCGTACGGCGTCAGCTCGGCTGGACGTTGTCCCATGCCTCCTCCTCGATGTGGCCCATGTGGCTGCTAACTGGCAGCCACATCGCGTGCCTGGTGGCCAGGACCGCGGTCTCGCTACAAACGGCACAGAGCGAAATCCAACCTATCGGTGCCGGATGGGCGAGGAGGGGTGAGCGTGGGATTGACGGCAGGTGAGCAACGTGAACTGATCACGGCCCTGCGTCAGCTGTCGCAGCACGCACATGAGCTGGAGAGACGGCTCGACCGTGTGGGGCGGCGCCTCACTTCGGCTGCTCTGCCTCCAACTGCTGCAGCCGGTCGTCCAGGCGAGCCAGGTGCTCACGCAGGAGCTCGATCTCTCTCATGATGGCCGTGAACTCCGGACTGCGTTTGACCTGTGGCTTCGTGCGTTCGGGCTCGTCGGTCACGTAGTAGCCACGCGTCGAGTCGGCCCGGACTAGGCCCCGGGCGGCAAGGGTCTGAAGAGCCTTGGTCGCCGTCCCCGGGGCAACCTGGAAGCGCATGGCGATTTGCCGGACTGCTGGCAGTCGCTCCCCTGGCTTCAGCCTCCTCGCGACGATGTCGGCGCGCAGTTCATCCGCGATCTGTTGGTGCACCCGGCGTGCGTCGTCGGCGGTAGGCGTCATACCCAAGATGCTAGCCAACCCCTTACTGATCCAACCGGCACGAGCAACACAACCTCTTGTACTGCTTGTAGCAGCCGTGCTAGAACAGTCTCGTTGGCGGGTCGTCCCCGCACGGAGTGGACGCCCGTCGATGAGCGACTCGACCTGCACGAACGCCCGGAGGAAAGCCCGCAGGGGTCAGTACGAAGGAAGCGTCAGTTCATTGAGAACTCAACAGAGCGATGAGCTTGACGGGGGCGAAAGTCCCCGTCCCCGCAACGGCCCGGGTGACGGCCGCTGGCAGCCACTTTGTGGCAGGTGACCCTGTCCTGTCCGCGTATCAGCTCTGGAGAACAGTCGTGGGGGTCAACCCCTTGATTGCCACCTGATCCGCGCTGCCCTGCTGGCGTCAGAGCAGTGACGATGACGCACCGACTTCCCGGGCTCGGGGCTGGTCGGCCGTTGCCGCGGCTGAGCAGCGAAGCCCCTACCGCTCCTCGACTGGGAGGGAAGCGTGTACCGACGAAGACCCGAGACGCCTGCCGGGCTGGACCGGTCCGGCAGGACGTCCTTCGCGTCACCCACCACCGGCCGCCCCGAGCACGGGTCCGGCCGGTGATCGCTACCGGGACCGCAGCCAGGCGCTGCGGCGGTTGCCTCCTCCGCCCGTCCGGCCCGCGCTCCTCGCGGTGCCCGGAGGGGCGGGGTGGAAGGGAGCCGAAGATCCGGTTTCACCCAAGGCGCGGTCCCGGTGCGGACACACCGGGACCGCGAGGGCCGTTCCTGATGAAGGGAGCACGACCCCATGACGCACATCATCCCCGATCCCGCCCACGCGGTGGGATCGGGTTTACTGCCGCCGGTCATGGAGCCGACGGACGCCGAGCTGGACGCCATCGAGCAGGAGATGCCGCTGATCCTGGCGGAGGTCGAGCTGCTGGACGCCCAGATCGCGGTGCTCGACCGCCCGCTGTCGGGTGTGGACGTGCAGCGGCTGCGCCGGGCGTTCCGCCGGGTGCTGGCCGCGCGCCGCCTGCTGGCCAACCGGGCCGCGGGCGGATCGGAGGCGGCCTGATGGACACCTTCGACGTGCTGTCGGCCGGTGCGACGGCGGGCCCGCTCATCGCGGGTTGGTCCGCGCACACGCTGTGGATGCGCCAGCGGCTGACGCGGGCGCGGATGGACGCGCTGACCGGCCTGCCGGCCCGTGAGCTGTTCACGCACTTCGCCCGCCGTGACCTGCGCCGTCTGGAGCAGGTGGCTGTGGTGCTGCTGGACCTGGACGGGTTCAAGGCCGTCAACGACACCCACGGGCATGCGGCCGGCGATGCGGTGCTGGTCGCCGTGGCGGGGCGGTTGCGGCGGTGGGCAGCGGACCTGGACGGCACTGCCGCCCGGCTGGGCGGGGACGAATTCGCCGCTACCGCCTTCACCGAGTCCATCGCCTACCTCCCGGGCCACCTGCGGGCCCTGGAAGCCGCGCTGCGTGAGCCGGTGCCCTTCCGGGAGACGACGCTTCCCGTGGGGGCGTCGATCGGCGCGTACACCCACACCACCCTGCCGCGCATCGACCTCGGAACCGCGCTGCGCAGGGCGGATGAGGCCATGTACGCGGCGAAGCGGGACGGCGGCGGATGGCGGATCGCCGACGGCCCCATCCCGGAGATGACGACCACGAACGGTCGGCGGACCGGCCGCCCGGGGACCACAGTGCTGCCGGGGGGTGCGCGGTGAGCTGGTACACCAACGCGGACGACCACATCACCCGGCACCCCGAGCCCCCGAGCACCGCAGGCGCCACGCTCTACGACATCGCGGGCCTGCATGGTGCCGCTCTGCGCCGGAGCATCGCGGTCCACGAGGCCGGTCACGCGGTGCTCGGGTTCGCTTTCGGGATCCCGGTCGCGGCGATCTGCGTCCGGGAGGACCTGGGCATGGTGGGCGAGGGCCCGGCCGCGTGGGTGCAGTGGGGCCGGTACTGGGACGTCCCGTGGCAGCGCTCCATCACGATGTGCGCTGCCGGGGAGCGAGCCGAGGACCGGCGGCTGCGCGAAGAGGGCCTGTGGACCCCTGAGCGTGCCTGGGTCGCCGAACGCACGGCCGAGAGTGATCGGCAATGCGTAGCGGATGTGCTGCGGGCGCACTGTGGGATGACGCTGTCCTACGGGTGCGCCTCGGCCGGTGCCATCGACTACGCGACCGTGACGGCCGCAGCCGACGCGGCCCTGGATCACCTGTGGGACCGGGTCCTGTCGCTGGCCGCAGCACTTGACCAGCGTGGTCACCTCACCGGCCGTCAGGCCGCCCGATCCGCCCGCCTGACGCACATCGCCATCACATGCGACGACGCGCCCGCGCGGCCGACGGGCGTCGAGGACGGGTACCTGGAGGCCATCGCTGCGGCGCGCGGGACGGGCACTGCGCGGGAGGCGGCATGACGGCCACGACTCCCTTCTGGAGGTGCACGATGAGCGCCCTGCGTCACCGTCTCTACCGCCGCCTGCACCCGCGCCGCTACCAGGCCGGGAGGATGGCGGAGCAGCGTCACCAGTTCCTGGAGCTCGACCCGCACCTGGTGCGCGACGACTTCACCCGCCCGGCCGTCGTGGACGACGCCGCGCTCGCCGCCGTGGAGGCCCTGGCCGGTCCCCTTGCGGTGGGGAAGGGGGAAGCATGAGCACGCTGACCATGGGCGACCTGCGGGCGCCGCTGGTGCTCTTGCGGCTGTTCGGCGTGGACTTCGCCCATCTGCCGGCACCGTCTGTCTCGGTGTCCACCGTCTACCCGGACGTGCTGGAGCTGTCCTTCCACGATGATCTCGCCGGGTTCGAGGCATGGCGCGAGGCCCTGGGGATCGCCCCCGAGGCGGTGAGCTACCACGAGCAGTCCGCCGGCTCCACGCGCGTCCTGCGGGTGGTGAGCGACTACGCAGGGGCCCGGGTTGAGCTGGTCGGCTACGCCAAGATCTCCGCCTCCGTGTCCCTGCGTTCACGGCAGGGGGCGGCGCCGTGAACGGTGTTCAGGTGCGTTCAGCTGAACGCGGGCTGTCGGTGGGCATGTGGGTGATCGTCGGCGGGTCCATGCTCTACTCGGTCTTGACGGTCACGCCGCTGATGGCGGCCCACACGCCCAGGGCGTGGGTGTGGACGGCACCGATCCTGCCGCTGGTGGTCGATGCCGCGGTGGTGATCGTCGTTCGTCTCGATTCCGTCCTGGCCCGCCTCGGCGGGCACGGCGGGCGCTGGCCGGTCGCCCTGCGGTGGATGACCGGGGCCATGACGCTCGCCCTGAACGTCGGCGACTCCGCCCTGCACCGCGACGCGGTCGGGGTGGCTGTTCACGCGGTGGCACCGCTCCTGCTCATCGTCACCGCGGAGACCGGATTGGCCTACCGGCGCGCCATCGCTGCTGCCGTGGCGGCCCTGAAGGCCAAGGAACGCTCCGAGCGTGAGGCGCGCGAGCAGGCTGCCGCCAACCGTCAGGAAGAGGCTGCGCAGCGGGCCTGGGAGGCTCGTGAACATCAGGCCCGCCTGGCTCGTGAACAACGTGAACACGAGGCCCGGCTTGCCCGGGAAGAGGCTGAACGGCAGGAGCGAGTACGGCGCGAGGAACAGGAGCGAGCCGAGGCCCGGGAGCGGCAGGAGCGGGCCGAGGCGGAGCGCCGTGAACGCGAGCGTGAACAGCAGCAGCGCGAGCGTGAACAGCGTGAACGCGAGGCTGCCGAGGCCCGCGAACGCGACGCCCGTCAGCGTGCTGAGCAAGAGCGCCGTGAACGCCAGGCCCGCGTCGAGCGAGCTGAGCGTGAACGGGCCGCCCTGCTGTCCGTCGGCCCGGCCGTCGAGAAGCTGCCGGAGGACCGCGCTCGCGCGACCGTCCGCGCGGCGTTCGACGCCAGCCTGCCGGTGCGCGCTGCGGCGGAGCTGACCGGCTGGTCCACCGGCTGGGTCAGCTCCCGCTACCAGGAACTGCGCGACACCCCCAACCCGACGCCCAAGGTCCTCCAAGGAGCAGCCTCGTGAAGCTCTCCCCGCACACCACGCCCGTGGAACCGGTCGATCTGCTGATCCGCCTGCACAACCTCGTCGGCGCCGCGGTCGACGTCACCGGCAGCCAGTACGACAAGTCCACCTGCTGGGTCTGCCACGGCTGCGGATCCGCGTCGAAGGCGCCCGAGAGGGACTACCTCACCTTCACCCGCAACAAGGCCAACGGCCACGCCAACGAGTGCCGGGCCGCCTACCACAACCTGCGCTGACGGTCATGCACTTCTACGACCCGACCGGGGCCAGATACGGCATCCCCACGTACCCGTGGCGCCTGGCCCCGGACGGGTACGCCACCCGCCGTCAGCTCCGCGCCCGCGGCCTGCGCCCGGGCGGGCAGCCCATCGCCGCGCAGATCATGTGGCGCAGCCGGCGCCGGGGCGTGCGGGTCGCCTACCTCTACCACGTCGACCGCGCCCTGCCCGTACGGCCCATGACCCCGGGCCGGGCCGCGGCACTGGCGGCGGCGATGCTCGCTCGCCGCACCTGCCCCACCTGCCACCAGGACGCCGGCTACTGCATCCCCACATCCCTCAGGGAGTGCGTGACCTGCGCCTACCCCGAACAGCGCGCCGCCTGACCCCTTTCCTGAATGGAGGAATTGTGTCCAGCTCGACCGCACAACCGATCACCGGTACGCAGGGCATGACCGCGTACCACTACATCACCACCGTGCAGACCCGCAGCGGCCACTTCGCCACCCGTGACGGGATCCTCAACGTGCCCGTCGGTTTCACCCGCGCCGCGTGCTTCGGCCACCTGCTGTCCCAGCTCACCGAGGAGTACAGGTCGCCGCTCGTCGTCCTGTACTTCGCCCTGGAGCCCAACACCCTCACCACGGACTCGGGCCAGTGATGGCCCGGCGCATACGGGTGGTCATCGCCTTGGGGTTGGGAGCCGTCGCGGCCGCGGTGGTCTGGTCCCGGCTCCGCCCGTACGGGCTGCCGTGGGACCTCATGGCCGTGTGCGTGCTGCCGGTGGCCGGGACCATCGCGTCCACTGTGCTCCATCTCGCCGAGGTGTGCAGTGCCACCACGCACCGGTGCACGGCGCCGGGCTGCACCTTCCGGATTCGCACGACCGGGGTGGACGCGGCGGAGCACCGGCGCTGGCAGGAGGCCGCGTCCGCGCACCCTGACCACCGTCTCCCGCGGTCCGTGTGACCGCATCTGTACGGCGCCCCCGGCCCGCTTTCTCAGGGCCTGGCCGGGGGCGCCTGCTCCCACTGACGAAGGAGCGTCACCAGCATGGCGGAAAAGATCGCTGCGGGGGAGAAGCCCCCCGGCCAGACGGAACGGACCCTTGACGAGGTGGGCGGCACGGCCCCCACGCTGCCGATCGAGCTGACGGTCACCTCCTCCGATACCGAAGACGGCAAAGACAAGAAGGGGCGGGAGCGGGCGCCGCGGCAGAGCCCGGTGCCCGTGCTGCCGTTCGCGGTGGCCGGCAGTGAGGCGCTGGCGGTCTCCGGCAGCGGCCTGTACGCGGCGGCGGGTCCGGTCGTCCTGGTCGCCGCGGCCGGCGTGGTGACCGCGGGTGCGGTGACCACCGCCGCGGTGGCCGCCCGGCGCCGCCGCAAGAACGGCCGCTGGGACCTGGGCGGGCACCACCGGTCCTCCGGTCTCGGCTGGGGCAGGGGCCGATCGGATCGCCGGGGGGCCGGCAGGAACGGTCTCCTGTCCGGCGCCACTCCCCGCAGGAGCGGAGGAAGCGGAGGCGGCGGGCACTTCGGCCCCCGGACTGCTGGTGCAGGCAGGGGAAGTAGCGGCTCGGGCAGCAGGGGCGGCGGCGCTGGCCGCGGTCCGTCC